>NZ_JBFODJ010000101.1:0-20713 GCF_040908265.1 Aeromonas sp. R5-1 | reverse complement strand
GCGAAGGTAAGTTGATGACTCATGATGAACCCTGTTCCATGGCTCCAGATGACAAACATGATCTCATATCAGGGACTTGTTCGCACCTTCCCTAGGGCACTATATACGGCAGCACTGGCGGATAGAGAACAGCCAGCATTACATTCTTGATGTGGTGTTCAACGAGGATGCTTCCAGGATAGCGATGGAGGATGCGGTCGAGAATATGGCGCTATTCCGGCGGTTCGTATTGAATATCGTAAAACAGAGCAATTGTGGTGCTCGAAGTCAGAGAAACAAGCTAAAAAGAGCCGGCTGGAATGACGACTATCGGGCTCAGTTATTCTTTGGTTAAAATATCAACAAAGTGTGCTCCCGCCCTGCTATTTCGGGGCAGCTTCCCGTGGCCGGATATATTTCCCGAGAGACACTGCTGATGACATTGAAAATAAAAAGAGAGGCAGCCATGGCTGCCTCTCTTTTTTATTGGCTCGGGGTGCAGGGATTATTTGCAACCCTCTACCGAGGTGGAGTTGATATAGCTGACCTCGCCGGCCGGCTGATAATCGGCGACCTGAATGATCTTCTTCGCTGCGATATAATCCTTCAGCACACCGGCATCCACCAGACCGGCATTGATGGTGTCGATCTTCGGATAACCGTCACCACCGGCCGCGCTGAAGCTCGGGATGGAGAAGCTGTAGGTTGCTGCCGGATCGAAGGCCTTCCCGCCGATGGTGGCGATGTCCACGCTCTTGGCCTGGCAATCCACCGTCATCTTGATGCCGCCGAACTGGGCATAGCCACCGGTATTGGCGGTCTTGGTCGCGACCTGACCCAGGTAGGTCAGCAGCTCGTTGCCGCTCATGGTCGCCTTGTTGACGGTGTTGCCGAACGGATGCACGGTCAGCACGTCACGGTAGCTGATGTCCCCTGCCGCGATGGAGGCACGCACCCCACCGGAGTTGACGATGCCAAAGTCGGTGCTCAGCTTCTCGGCGGTCGCGGTGGTGATGAGACGACCCAGGTTGGTCTGCTTGTTGCGCACGTTGGCGCGCTCACCGTCCAGTACGCCATCGGTGGCACCGATGACCACACCCAGCTCCTGCTGTCCCTTCTCCTGATAGGTGAGCAGGGTGTTGTAGAGCTCGGGATCCTTGACGATCTCTTCTTGGATGAAATCACCGTCCGCGTTCTTCAGGTTGACCGGGATCAGATCGTACTGGGTCAGGGTCAGCTTGCCATTCTGATAGTCAAACTGGGCACGACCTACATACTTGCCCCACTCGTGAGCCTGCATGATCCAGGTGCCGTTCTGCTGATCCGGCTGGCAGTCGTCGCCCGGCTTGAAGTCGGCGTACTTGTCCGGGGTGCCCGGCTCCATGCAGACCGGGTTCTGGGAGTGACCACCGATGATGGCGTCCAGGGTGCCTGCCGGCAGTGCACGGGCCATCTCCACGTCACCCGGTGCGTTGCTGCCGTGCTGACCATTCTCGTAATGGCCCATGTGGGTGATGGCAAGAACCAGGTTCGCCTCTTTGTTGTCGCGGATCTGCTTGCCGAGATTGGCGGCTTCCGTGGTCGGATCGCGGAACTCGAGGGTCTGGACGTTGTTGGGATCCACCAGCTGGGCGGTGTCCTCTGTGGTCAGACCCAGCACGGCGACCTTGAGGCCGCTCTCCAGCTTGAACACCTTGTAGGGATCGAAGTAGCGCTTGCCGCTCGTCTTGTCATAGATGTTGGCGGAGATCATCGGGAACTGGGCCCACTGGCGCTGTTTCTCGAGGATGGTCAGGGGGTTGTCGAACTCGTGGTTGCCCACCGCCATGGCATCGTAACGGATGCTGTTCATGGCCATGAAGTCCGGCTCTGCATCCTGCAGATCCGACTCTGGCACCCCGGTATTGACGTCACCGCCGGAGAGCACCAGCACTTCGCTGCCCGCCGCTTTCGCCTCGGCACGCAGCCGCTCGACCAGGGTCTTCTGGGCCGCCATGCCATATTCGCCCTTGTCGTTGTGCCAGAAACGACCGTGGGTATCATTGGTATGCAAAATGGTCAGCTTGCAGACATTTTCGGTGCAGGGGGCGACGCTGTCGTTGCTTGAGGTATTGCAGCCGCTCAATGCGGCAAGCACTGCCAGTGCGATACTTCCTTTGACAAATTTATAATTCATTTCCATATCACCTTGTTATTTTGTTATTGGACGACCCTATCCAGGATCGGGCGGTAATATAACAAACAACATGTGACGGTTTTTCATCGGCGACTCACAAATTCCGCCAAATGTGATCATCCACGCAACCTGTTTCCCCTATTTGGAACAGAGGCCCCCCACTCACAGAGCAATTTCCCCCATGATGGCAGCCCGCCGGTAACGGTTATGGCATACTGCCCGCCAATCAATGCCAAGGAGTGCCTGGAATGGCCAAGTACGACAAAATTTCCCCCGAAACCCAGCAGGAGGCGATGAAGATCGCCCGTGCCAACCAGAAGCCGGGGCAGACCAAGGAGCAAACCCAGCTCATCGCCCAGGGGATCCAGAAGGGCATAGACGAATACAAGAAACAGATGAAGGCGAAGGCCCGCGAGGCCAGCCGCCAGAAGAAACTGCAAGCCAAAGCCAGGCACTCTTCCCAAGAGACACCGGAAGAGGAGAGCGAAGCCGAGGTCAGCGAGCTCACCCGCCAGCACCCGCTGCCCTGGATCCTGCTGGTGCTGAGCTGGCTGGTATTTGCCGTGCTCTGGTTCTGGTTCCGCTGATCCTGCCCAGGCAAACCTTTGCCCTGCGATCCGCTTCACAGCCCGGGCGCGGGGGACTGGTCATTCCCCACCCGGACTGCCTACACTCTGCCCCCCCTTGTCAGGAGACACTCATCATGAACCCGGCCCCGCTCTATCTGCTGGCTCCCCTCGCCCTCTTCCTCGTGACCCTGGTGCTCTATCGCATCTCGCCACTGCGGGCGGTTGCCGCCGGCCATGCCCGCTGGTTTATCCTGCCCGCCTTCACCCTCTTTATCCTGCTCATCGTCATCAATGGCGCTGCGGATCCCGCCCTGAGAAGCCCTGCTTTCCACTGGCTGATGCCGGGGTTCGGCTTTGCCCTGAGCCTGTTCCCTGCCCTGCCCAAGGCACTGGTACCGCGCCTGGCTATCAAGGAGGGAGCCTTTGCTGCCCTGGGTCTGATGCTGATGAGCCTTGCCATGGTCTACTGATCGGCAAGCGCTGGCGTCACGATGGCGCCAGCCCCCTTCTTGTACAAAGAATGGCCTTCAGGCATCTTGGTGGGCGGATAACCGGCATGGAGGCCAGATGAACAATCCGCCCGATTTCATGGCACTGTGGGATTATCAGGATCCCGTTGCCAGCGCCCAGCGTTTTCAAGCACTGCTGCCCGAGGCGCGTGCCGCCAACCTGCAATGGGAGCTGGAGCTCCTCACCCAGATAGCCCGCACCCATTCGCTGCAACGCCAGTTTGCACAGGCGCACCAGCTGCTCGACGAGATAGAACCCCGCCTCACCGAGGCGACTCCACGGGCCCGCCTGCGCGCCTTGCTGGAGCGTGGCCGCACCTTCAACTCCGCCGGTGACAAGGCCAGCGCCAGAGCCCTGTTTGAACAGGCCTGGCAACTGGGAGAGCAGTACGAAGAGCACTATCTGGCCATCGATGCGGCCCACATGGTGGCCATCGCCGCCCCCCTGGAGGAGCAGAGCCACTGGCACCAGCTGGCGATGACCCTGGCCGAGCGCAGTCACGACAAGCGGGCGCGAGGCTGGCTCGCCACCCTCTATAACAATCAGGGCTGGACCCTGTTCGAGCTGGGTCGCCTCGACGAGGCCATCGCCTGTCAGCAAAAGTGCCTGGCCTGGCACGAGCAGCACAACAACCAGGGCAAAGCCTTTATCGCCCGCTGGAGTCTGGCGCGCCTGAGCCGGGCCCAGGATCGCCATGAACAGGCCATGGCCGAACTGGCGCAGTTGCGCGACGACATGGCCGCCGCAGGCGCCCCCGAGGATGGCTATGTGTTCGAGGAGCTGGGGGAGAATGCGCTCTTGCTCAATGATCCCGCGGCGACCGAGTACTTTGCCCGTGCCTGGTTTCTGCTGTCACAGGATGGCTGGTTCACCGCTAACGAGGCAGAACGACTGGCCAGGCTCAAGCTGCTCGCCAAACTCTGATAAGCGTGCGGGGCGACCAATTGGCCGCCCCGCACATCAGCATGTCTGCCCGGGAGTAGAGGTGACGGCTCAGGCCGGACTCGCCTCTTCCCAGCTCTGCTTCTTGCGATAAATCGTGGAAGGGCTTATTTCCAGCAGGGCCGCCGCCTTGGGGATGTTGCCGTCACAACTGGCGATGGCCTGCTCGATGGCCTCCTTTTCCACCTGCCAGAGCGGACGGACCTGCCTGCGAACGACGACGGATTCTGACTGGGGATCCGCGATCCCGACCACAGGCTCCGGGGCCAGGGTTCGCCCCCCGTTGAGGGGAGGTGGCAGGATATCCGGGCTCACCAGCTCGCCATCGTTGAGCACCACTATGTTGCGCACCACGTTTTGCAGCTCGCGCACGTTGCCGGGCCAGGGGTAGTCGAGCAGCACCTGCACTGCGTCCGCATCAAAGTCCCTGAACCGCTTGTTCTCCTCACCGGCATAACGCAATAGCAACTCCCGGGCCAGCAGCAGGATGTCCTCTCCCCGCTCCCTCAGGGGGGGCAGCGCCAGCGGGATCACGTGCAGGCGGTAGTAAAGGTCTTCACGAAACCGTCCGGCCTTGACCTCCACCAGGGGATCCCGGTTGGTGGCGCAGACAAAGCGCACATCCACCGTCTCCAGCTTGCCGCTGCCGACCCGCTGCAGGGTGCCGGTCTGGATGAAACGCAGCAGCTTGCTCTGCAGGTCGAGATCCATCTCGCAGATCTCGTCGAGGAAGAGGGTACCGCCGTCCGCCAGACTGGCCGCCCCCTTGCGATCCCCCTGGGCACCGGTAAACGACCCCTTCACGTGGCCGAAGATCTCGCTCTCCATCAGGTCATGGGGAATGGCGGCGCAGTTGAGGGCGATGAAGGGCTGATCCCGACGCGGGCTGCACTGGTGGATGGCCTCGGCGCACACCTCCTTGCCGGTGCCGCTCTCGCCAGTGATGAAGACGGTGGCCTTGCTCGGCGCCGCGCTCTCGATGATGCGATAGACCGCCTGCATCGCCATGGAGGCGCCGATGAAACCGGCAAAGGAGCTGCGCTCGAAGTTTTCCCGATACTGGGCCACCAGCGAGCTGAGCTGCTGGTGCTTCAGGGCATTGCGCGCCGTGGCGCACAGGCGCTTGCCATCGAACGGCTTGGTGAGAAAATCGAAGGCCCCGAACCGCATCGCCTCCACCGCCACATCCACCGAGCCGTGAGCGGTGATCACCACCACGGAGCAGGGCAGTTGCCGCTCCGTGATCTGCTGCAAGATGTCCATGCCGGACATGTCGGGCAACTCCAGGTCGAGCAGCACCACGGGGGGCGGGCTTGCCAGCAATTGTGCCAAAGCCTGCTGGCCACAATCTGCCAGCTGCACCTCGTAGCCATCCTGGGCCAGATACTGCTCATAGACGACCGCCAGACTGCGGGTATCTTCCACCAACAGGACACGGGGTTTGCTTTCAGCCACGAGATCCATCCTTGCGCTTGATTTTGTTGTCTATTCTGGGGGCTAGCCGCCACACACTCAAGACGGCCTCATCGCTTTATCCGGGGGATTGCGACAATACACAAGCAAAAACGGCTCCCTGGGGAGCCGTTTTTATGGTGCTTTGAGCTTATTTCTTGGCGTTGTCGCCATCGGCAGCCGGTTTTTCGATGGCCAGCAGCTCTACGTCAAATACCAGCACAGCGTTGGCCGGGATGGAACCTGCACCGTGCTCGCCATAGGCCAGCTTGGACGGCAGGAAGAACTTGAACTTGGAGCCGACCGGCATCAGTTGCACCCCTTCGGTCCAGCCCGGGATCACCTGGTTGAGCGGGAAGGTAGCCGGCTCACCGCGATCGACGGAGCTGTCAAACTTGGTGCCATCAGTCAGGGTACCGGTGTAGTGTACCTTGACGATGTCGGTGGCCTTCGGCTTGGCGCCGTCACCCATCTTCTCGACCTGATATTGCAGGCCGGACTCAGTGCTCTTCACGCCCTCTTTCTTGGCGTTGGCAGCCAGGAACTCTTCACCCTTCTTCAGGTTTTCCACGGCATCCTTGTCGGCCTTCGCCTTGGTCAGCTCGTTGATCTTGGCGTCGTATTCCTGCAGAACCTTCTGGATCTCCTCGTCGGTCATCTTGGCTTCTTTGCCCAGACCGTCGGTGACACCCTTCAGGATCACGGTGTTGTCCAGCTTGATGCCGAGCTCCTGCTGGCGCTCCAGGGTATTGGCGATATAACGACCCATGGAGAGGCCGATCGCATAGCCGGATTGCTCTTCAAAGCTCTTGGCCTCAGCCTTGGGGGCCTCTGCCGGCTTGCTGGCTTCTGCCTTGACCTCTGCGGTGTTGGTCGCAGCAGGTTTCTCATCTTTTTGGCAAGCAGTCAGACCGACGGCAACCGCCGCAGCCAACAGGGACACCTTCAGAAAATTGTTCATCAGTTTCTCCAAAACTCTAAATACCGCTCTCGGTTCCTTCGTGAAATGAGAGGTTTATCGTGATAAGCGCCTTATACTAACGCCGTGATCGCAGGTAACGAAAGCATGAGACAGGAAAAATGATCAAAAGTGCCATTTATCTCATCGGTATTTGCCTGATGCTGACGGGGTGCGAACAACGCTCACTTCCCAGCCAGCAGATCCGCCTCGCCAACCAGGGTCTGCTGAGTGCGGATCTCGCCAGTTCCGGCAAGCTCGCGCTCGTCTCCAGCCTGGGTCAGGGCACTGTGGTGTGGGATCTGGAACAGGGCAAGGAGCGCTGGCGCTGGCGCCAGAGCGATGACCAGGAGGAGTTCGTCACCCTGACCCGCTTCTCCCCCGATGACAGCCATGCCATCACCGCCACCCAGCACACCTTCGCCATCTGGCGCTTGCAGGATGGCCGCTCCCAGGGCTACTACTCCCTGCCAGAATCCCGCCTGCGCGATGCGGCGATCTCGGCGGATGGCCGCCAGGTGCTCATCGGCCGTGAAGACGGCAAGGCGGAAGTGGTCGACACCCAGACCGGACGCCGGCTGCAATTCCTCGGCCACACCGAACAGGTCAACACGGTGGATCTCTCCCCCAATGGTCGCTATGCCCTCACCGGCGGCAACGATTACAGCGCCTATCTGTGGGATACCCGCACGGGCCAGGTGGTGTGGCGCTTCAACCACGCCGGGCGAGTCGTGATGGCGAGACTGGATCCGTCCGGACGCTTCGCCTTCACCGCAGACAGTCGCCAGGCCAGCATCTGGGATCTCAAAACCGGCAAGGAGCACAGCCGGTTGCAATACGATCACCGCTTCGAGGTCTACACCAGCGCCCGCTTTGCCAACGGCGGCAACTGGCTCATCACCGGCGCCCCCTCCCGCCAGCTCACTCTGTGGCAGGTGAGTGACGGCCAGCCGTTGCAGAGCTGGCGCGTCTCGCCCCATCCCAAGGTGAAACCGCCGAGCGCTGTGGTCTATGGCGTGGCTTTGCGCGACAATGACCACCTCGTCAGTGCCAGCTCCAGTGGCCTGGCTGAAATCTGGACTATCAAGTAAGGACCAAAAGGCCCATGAGTCAGCAACTAAACGAACGCCTCGAAACCCTGGAAAGCCGCCTCGCTTTTGCCGAATACACGGTGGAGCAGCTCAACGACGAGGTCACCACCCAGGGTCGCGAGCTGGACCGGCTCAAACACCAGATCCATCTACTGGTGGATAAATTGCAGAGCGTACAGCCGAGCCAGATCGCCAGCATGGCCGAAGAGACGCCGCCACCGCACTACTGATGAGTGCCAGCCATAAAAAAACCCGCGCCATGCGCGGGTTTTTTTATCATCGGCCAGGCCGTGATCAGTGCTGATGGCCCTTGCCACCACAACCGCCACCACCGCAGCAACCACCGTGATCGTGATCGTCGCCGTGATCGTGTGCATGGTTGTGACCATGGCCGCCACAGCAGCCACCGTGGTCATGATCGTGATCATGGCCGTGATCATGGTCATGACCATGATCGTGACCGCAGCCACCAGCGCCGTGCACATGGCCATGGGCCAGCTCTTCGGCGGTCGCGGCACGCACGTCCTTGATCTCGACCTTGAAGCCCAGGGTCACGCCAGCCAGGGGATGATTGCCGTCCACCTTGATGAACTCCTCGGACACCTCGATGACGGTCACCGGGCGGTGACCATCGTCGGTCTCGGCCACAAAAGTATCCCCTTCAGACACTTCCATACCGTCGAACAGCTCGCCGGGCACTTCCTGCACCAGATTCTCGTCGTACTCGCCATAGGCCTGGTTCGGCGTCAGGGTGACGTCGAACGCCTCGCCCACGCTGCGGCCTTCCAGCTCGGCTTCGAGGCCGGAGACCAGGTAACGGGTACCGTGCAGATACACCAGCGGCTCTTTACCGACAGTGGTGTCGATGACTTCACCGTGTTCGTCGGTGACCGTGTATTCCAGCGTAACCACGCTCAGGGGAGCTACTTTCATGTCAGGGATCCTGCGGATAGAAAAAAACGGGCTCAGAATACCTCAAAAAGGCAGACAAGCATATGGTCGGCCCGGCTTCGGTGTGATGAAAAAGTCATCAACAGCGACCAGCCTGACCGGCGTACCATCACCTTGAGGCATGGCCCTCACTCGGGACGAAACACCCCTATCACCTGCTCCGCCTCGCGCGTCGCCTTGTCCACCTGCTCCTGGGTCTGCACCTGGGTATCCCCGCACTCGACACAGGTCACCTTCTCGACTCCATGCTCCATATACAGCATCATGGTGTCCATCTTGCCACACGCCGGGCAAACCGCCCCGGCAATGAAGCGCTTTTTACGTCTGGTTTCCATTTTTGTTACCTCCAGGCAGCATCATATCAGGGTTTTTACATGCATCACGCCATCGAATATCAGCATTTTTCCACTTCCACCCTTCAGGTCGGCCCCCGCAAGCGCTCCCCCATGGGCCAATTGCTGCGAGTCACTCAGGGGGCGGCGCTGCTGAAATTGGGTGCCCATGAGCTGCTGCTGACACCTGGCAGCCACTTCTGGCTCTGTGCCGATGCCCTCGCCGCCTTCACCCCTCTGGCTGACTGCCAGCATGATCTGCTGGCCTGCTCCGTTCGGGTGCCCCAGCCCGCCCAGGCTGGCTGGTTGCAGGCAAGCCCGTTGATGGACGCACTGCTGGACAGCCTGGCGGCCTGGTCACGCCCCCGTGACTGGCAAGCCCCCTATGGGCAGCGGCTGCAAGTGATAGGGGATGAGTTGCACGGCTGCACCATCTCGTCACTGGGGGATCAGGCACTGCAAGATGCCTGGCAAGCCCTGGCCAGAGCGCAGCCGGATAGCGTGGCTGCCTGGCAGACCCTGCTGGGCACTCGCGGTCTCGAGGGCCCGGACGCCCGGGCACTGAAGGATCAGTGGCAACTGTTGCAGGGGATTCGCCTGCTGCGAAGCGGCAGCACGCCGTCACAGGTGGTGAGCAGGCTGGGTTATCGGGATGAAAGCGCGCTGGCCGAGGCTCATCTGCAATGGCTCGGGGCGCCCCTCTCCCCTCAGCCGTCCGCGACCCGATAAGAGAGGCATAAAAGGATGGCAAAAGAAATCCAGTTTTGCGGCTCACCGCCGCTAACAACAAAGGAGTCATTCATGTCACCATCCTTTATGCTGAACACCCGATTGACCGTCACCGACTAGATCAACAGGACATCCGCCATGACGAGCAAGGCCAACCAATCCCAGGGCATGTTGCTGTTCCACCTCTCTGCCAGACAATCCTTCGCCATCGGTACCCTCAAGGTGAAGGAGATCGTGCCCTACACCCAGCTCACCGCCCTGCCACAATCCCATCCCACCGTGCTCGGGGCCGCCAGCATGCGCGGCACCACCATCCCGGTGATCGACATGGCAATGGCCGTGGGCTACCGCCCCATCAGCCGGGAGGAGATGCCCCACTGCTTCATCATCATCACCGATTGCCGCCGTACCCTGGTGGGCTTTCTGGTGCGGGGCATCGACAAGATCACCGAGTGCAACTGGCGTGACATCGAGCCGCCCCCTCCCTCTTTGGGACAGAACGTCTTCGTCACCGGCGTGACCCGGGTGGGAGATCAGTTGATACAGTTGCTGGATGTGGAGCTCATCCTGTCGCGGGTCTATCCGGACGATCCCAGCCATCTTTACCCCGTGCTGACCGACGTGCAGCGCGAGCGGCTCAAGCCGATGCGGATCCTGCTGGTAGACGACTCCTCCGTCGCCCGTCGCCAGCTCATGGCGGCGCTCGATTACATCAACATCCCCTACGAGGTCTGCACCAACGGACGCGACGCCCTCACCCTGATGCAGACCCGGGTCTCCCAGGGCACGCGGATCGACATCCTAGTGAGCGATATCGAGATGCCGGGGCTGGATGGTTACGAGCTGGCCTTCGAGGTGCAGAGCGATGCCAAGCTGGCGGGAGCCTACATCATCCTGCACACCTCCCTCTCCAGCGAGATCAGCGTGGAGCGGGCCCATCAGGTCGGCGCCCACGAGGCGCTCACCAAGTTTGAAGCCAACGAACTGATCCAGGCCATGCTGCGCGGCGCCGAACACCACGATCGTCTGCTGGCCTGATGTCGCGGCGAGCCAAGGGCNGGGCTCGCCGCCCCCTTTTCCTCCCTGCTCTTCCGAGTCGTTGCATGTTGACAGAAAGCCACTTCCACGCCCCCTGGTGGGCGCGCAACCCCCATCTGCAAACCATTTTGCCCAAGTGGCTGCGCCGCTCGCCTGCCCGCTTCATCCAGGAGCGCTTCGAACTCCCGGACGGCGATTTCGTCGATCTGGCCTGGAGCGGCGAACCCGGCCAGGATGAACAACCCCTGGTGGTGGTGTTCCACGGACTGGAGGGGAGCATTCACTCCCACTATGCCAAGGGGCTCTTTGCCCACCTGCAGCGACAAGGGAACGAGGCGGTGCTGATGCACTTTCGGGGGTGCAGTGGCGAGCCGAATCGGCTGCTGCAGGCCTATCACTCAGGCGCCATCGAGGACGCCCAGACGGTGATTGCCGAGCTGGAGCGGCGTTTTCCTGGCCGCCCCCTGGTCGCCATCGGCTATTCCCTGGGGGGCAACATGCTGGTCAATCTGCTGGCGCGGGCCTGCCCGGCACCATTGAAGGCGGCGGTGGTAGTGTCGGCCCCGCTGCAACTGGCAAGCTGTGCCGATCGGGTCAATCAGGGTTTCTCACGGGTCTATCAGAACTACCTGCTGCGGACCATGCGAACCAACCTGCAAAGCAAGATCCGGCGCCAGAGCGCAGCACGGGCGCGCTGGCAGCCGGCCCAGATCACCCGCATCGCCACACTGAGGGAGTTCGACGAGCTGGTGACGGCACCGCTCCATGGTTTCGAAAGCGCCGATCACTACTACCAGACCTGCTCCGGCCTGGGCCTGCTGGCCCGCATTCCCATCCCGACCCTCATCATTCACGCCGCCGACGATCCCTTCATGACCGATGCCGTCATTCCGGCGGCAGAGCAGCTCTCCCCTCTGGTGCGCTACGAGCTGAGCCGCCAGGGCGGCCACGTGGGCTTCCTGCACGGCTCTCCCTGGCGCCCCCGCTTCTGGCTGGATGAGCGCATCAGCCAGTGGTTGCGGGAACAGACTCAGGGCGCGAACCGGTAACCGTTGCGCCCCTCTTCCTTGGCCTGATAGAGGGCGCCATCGACCCGCTCGAGCAACATGACGAGGCTCTCCCCGGCTCGCCACTGGGCTATCCCCTGGCTCAGGGTGAGGTGGGGGGCTACGTCGGAATCCTCATGGGGCAGAGCCCTGGCCGCCAGCGTAGCGCGAATGCGCTCCGCCACCTCCTGGCCACCGGCCAGCGTCGTCTCCTGCAGCAACACCACGAACTCCTCTCCCCCGTAGCGCGCCACCAGATCGCCGGGCTCCCGCACACTCTCCTCCAGGCACTCGGCCACCAGGATCAGGCACTCATCCCCCGCCTGATGCCCATAGCGATCGTTGTAGCGCTTGAAGAAATCCACATCGAGCAGGATCACGGTGAGCGGTACATCCTGGGTGGTGCCTTGCGCAATGGCACGCTTGCACGCCTGATCGAAGTGGCGACGGTTGGCTATGCCGGTCAGGGGATCCCGGTTGGCCATGGCATTCATCTTGTTTGCCAGCATCAGGTTGTCGTGTTCCCTTGACACCGCAAGCTCGAACCAGCCGTTGAGCATGCGCCGCCCCGTCTCCAGCACTACCAGCAAGACCCCGACCACGATGGTATTGACCAGAACAAAGGGCTCAGGACTCCAGGAGGCTCTCATCAGCAAGAACAGCAGGGGGACAGAAACCAGTGCGTAAAACAGCCGCACATCGCAATACGCGGCGACGAGACCGGTCAGCAGCAACAGACTGACCATGTTGAAAATGAAACTGAAGCCCCCCTTCAAGTCGACGATCGAGATGGTGTAACCCACCATGGCCCAGGCCAGCCCCCAGGCCAGGGCACAGACGCACAGGGACACCAGCCAGATGGCATGGGATTGACGGGAGAGCCAGCCCCACCCGAGCGGCAGCAGCAGGCCAACACCTATCATGGCAAAGAGCTGCCATTTGTAGGACCAGGGCAGGTTGCCGACCAGTACCAGGTGTGCATCCCGATAGATGTAGAAGCGGGTCAGCAGAAATACGAGGGCGATGAGATTGATGACCCAGTACCAGCGCAAACCGGCGCTCAGGGCGCGGCGGCGGGCATCGAACAGGTGCTGTTCGAATTGACTGGAGGGTCGGCGTGCGTCAATGGATTGCATGGCACCCCTCGTCCAAAACGAGACAAATCCCTTGCGCTTGCCGACCAGACACCGACAATATCCGCAACCCACTGAGTGAAGATGAAATCATGATTATCCCCTGGCAAGAACTGGAGCCGGACACCCTCACCAACCTGCTCGAACACTTTGTGCTGCAAGAAGGCACCGAATACGGTGAACAGGATGTCAGCCTGACCGACAAGGTCGAAGCAGTCAGGCAACAATTGCTACAAGGTAGCGCCGTGCTTGTCTACAGCGAGCTGCACGAAAGTGTCAATGTCGTCCCAAAGACTCATTTAAGCAAGTCACCCACTGACGACTTCCCCCAAGCGTAACGCGGTCACGGCTTATCGGGCGGCTCACCCCGCCCTCCCCCTATCCAACTCGCACCATCAGGCCGCATGGCCAGCTCGCCACCCAGCAGCGCCTATTCCGGCGTCCCCAGCGCACAGGGCAGCCCTCGTTCACCGCTATTGTCGGGAAGCGTGGGGGCAGCGGGAGGATGACGGCGCACTTGACCGCACTTTGGGCCACCCCTTATAACGGAACTCCCAAGGAAGAGAGAATTCTATGTCGGCCAAGCATCCCATCATCGCGGTCACCGGTTCGTCCGGTGCCGGTACTTCCACCTCCACCAACGCCTTTCGCTCCATGTTCCACCAGCTTGGATACAAGGCGGCCGTGGTCGAGGGGGACAGTTTTCACCGCTACACCAGGCCCGAGATGGACGTGGCGATCCGCAAGGCCCGGGAGCAGGGGCGGCATATCAGCTACTTCGGCCCGGAGGCCAACGACTTCGGTCTGCTGGAGTCCTTTTTCCAGGAGTATGGCCAGAGCGGCACCGGCCAGTATCGGCGCTATCTGCACAGCTTCGACGAGGCGGTGCCTTTCAACCAGATGCCTGGCACCTTCACCCCCTGGCAGGATCTGCCCGGCGAGACGGATCTGCTGTTCTACGAAGGACTGCATGGCGGCGTGGTCACGGGGGAGCACAACGTGGCGCGGCACGTGGACTTTCTCATCGGCGTGGTGCCCATCGTCAACCTGGAGTGGATCCAGAAGCTCATTCGCGACACCTCGGAACGCGGCCACTCCCGCGAGGCGGTGACCGACTCCATCGTGCGTTCCATGGACGACTACATCAACTTCATCACGCCGCAGTTCTCCCGCACCCACATCAACTTCCAGCGGGTGCCGACCGTCGATACTTCCAACCCTTTCAGCGCCAAGGTGATACCCAGCCTGGACGAGAGTATGCTGGTGATCAGGTTTCGGGGCATCAAGCAGGTGGACTTCCCCTACCTGCTGTCGATGATAGACGGCGCCTTCATGTCCAGGATGAACACCATCGTCGTGCCGGGTGGCAAGATGGGCTTCGCAATGGAACTGATCCTGCGCCCCCTGATCCAGCAACTGATCGAAACAGGCAAGATCACCTGAGCCAAGGAGCTTAACGATGCGCGCTGCACTTCTCTCATTCACGCTGGCAACCCTGCTGGGCGGTTGCAGCTCCGGCCCCGCCGCACCCACGGTCGAAACGGGCACCATGGTGGTTCGCCCGGCGGAGCATTGGACCTACGGGGCGACACCACGCTATGCGCTGGCCGAACAATTCCAGTATGCGGGCAACAGCGCCGCGCCCTGGCTCGAACCGGTACAGCAGGCCGTCATCCGGCAACTGGACGGCAAAGGCTGGCGCAGCGTTCCCCTGGATGAGGCCGACGTCTGGGTCGCCATCGGGGTAGCTGGCAGCCAGGACATGAGCGATGGCGAGATCTTCTCCCGCCTCGGCATGACACCGGGCCTGAACGCCGCCGCCAATGCCCGCAAGGGAACCCTGGCCGTCGTGCTGCTCGACGGGCATAGCCAGAAAGCGGTGTGGAGCAGCGCCATCCAGCTCGCCAGCGACGTACCCGTCGCAGAGGAAGCCCGTGGCCAGCTTAGCCAGCAACTGGCCGCCCAGCTGCTGGGCTCGATACCGTCAGACTGATGTCTCGTTCAACAAAAACGGCCTGCTTCACACAGGCCGTTTTCCATGCACGCCGTGACGGCATCAGGGTCACTTCAACTCGCAGGTCAGCTGGGTCACACCGCTCTTGACCAGGGTGGCCTGCTTGTCCTGACGGGAGAAGGTAGTCACCCCGTCGGAATAGCTGGCAGTCTCTTTGGGCGACTCGATGCGCCCCAGCTTGTGATAGACACCGGCATAAGGGAACTGCACCATGTCGGCCTGGGCATCATAGGTGATGGCCAGCAACTCTTCCCCGCACTGATACTGGCTGTATTGATACTGGGTCGGCTGCGGCATGCTGCAGGCGGCCAGACCGAACAGGGGAAGCAACATCATCATTTTTTTCATCGCACTTTCCTTATGTCATGGCGTTATCGACGGGACAAACTATAGCGGTCAACCCTCAAGAATTTGATAACTATGGGTAATTTCTACCGCTTTTTCCAACATCAGGGAAACTGAACAATATTTTTCCATGGACAGATCCACCGCACGGGCGACCTGCTTCTCCGCCAGACCCTTGCCGGTCACCACGAACTTGAGGTGGATCTGCTCAAATACCCGGGGAACGGTATCGGCGCGGGTCCCTTCCAGTTCGACATGGCAGGCGGTCACGGACTGACGGGCCTTCTCCAGGATGGAGACCACATCGATGGAGCTGCAACCGCCGACAGCCAGCAGGATCATCTCCATCGGGCTGGCACCTTCACCCGGGTTGGCGCCATCCAGGGTCACCTGATGACCGGACTCGCTCTCCCCCACAAACTTCATGCCTTCCACCCAGCTGACCTTGGCTTTCATCTCTCACTTTCCTCTCAATGACAACGGTTCTAACGCCCATAGCATACCTCAAGCCGGGGTCGAGTGGCACATACGCCAGGATCTTGCCCGTTCCCGACGATAAAGCCCCGTTTGTGGCGACAGCAGCCTCTCCTGCGAAACGGACGACGACCCAAAGGGAAATAGATCGAAATCAACATCCGACCTCCTCTTCTTGCCTAGAATGCCCCGGACGACGCAGCAGATGGCGGCTCACCGGTGGACGGCAAAACCCCAAAGCCTTGTCAGCACAGGCAAAGGCTCTTATTCTACTGCGACCAAAGAGTAAGGAATGGCAAGCTTGGCAACTTGCCTGGACGCACAGTCCATAAAAATGACACTACAGAGGAAGTCTCATGATCATTGGCAAACCGCAAAGCGATCCCACCCTTGAGTGGTTCTTGTCGCATTGCCACATTCATAAGTATCCCGCCAAGAGCACCCTGATCCACGCCGGTGAAAAAGCGGAAACCCTCTACTACATCGTCAAGGGCACCGTCGCCGTCCTGATCAAGGATGACGAAGGCAAGGAGATGATCCTTTCCTACCTGAATCAGGGGGATTTCCTGGGCGAGATGGGGATGTTCGAAGAGAACGAGAATCCGGAGCGTTCCGCCTGGGTACGTGCCAAAGGCGCCTGCGAAGTCGCCGAGATCTCCTACAAGAAGTTCCGCCAGCTGATCCAGGTCAACCCGGACATCCTGATGCGTCTATCCGGTCAAATGGCCAAGCGCCTGCAGCACACCAGCCAGAAGGTCGGCAACCTCGCCTTCCTGGACGTGACCGGCCGCATTGCCCAGACCCTGCTCAACCTGGCCAAACAGCCGGATGCCATGACCCACCCGGATGGCATGCAGATCAAGATCACCCGCCAGGAGATCGGCCAGATCGTCGGCTGCTCCCGTGAAACCGTCGGCCGCATCCTCAAGATGCTGGAAGAGCAGGAGCTCATCTCCGCCCACGGCAAGACCATAGTGGTGTTTGGTACCCGCTGACCGGGTTCCGCCGACGGCGCCCGCACAGCGCCGTTGGATAAAAAGGCTGCCCATGGCAGCCTTTTCCGATCCTCTCCCCTATAATCCCGAGCGCCCCGCCGTCATGGCCTTCGCCAAGAGAACTCCTATGCACCTTCAATGCCCCCTTTGCCGCAGCCCCCTGCACCTTCATGCCGCCTCCCGCGGGGTCTATTGCGACAACAAGCACCACTTCGATCCCGCACCGGAAGGCTATCTGGACCTCATCCCCGGCAAGAAGAACCCCAAGGACAGCGACAGCCGGGCCCTGCTGCGCGCCAAGCGCCGCTTCCTGGAACAAGGCCACCAACTGCCTCTGGTGGACGCCATGGCGAACCTGCTCGCGCCTCTTGGCGAGCGCGAGCTTGTCCACCTCGGCTGCGGCGAGGGGTACTACTGCCGCGCCCTGGCTGAGCGGCTGCCCGGGTGGCAGGTCGGCGGTTTCGATCTGGCCAAGAATGCCATCTTCGCCGCCAACAAGGCGCAACCGGAAGGCCAGTTCGTCATCGCCGACCCGGCGCGCGCCCCGCTGCTGCCTGGCACGGCCCAGGTGCTGCTGGTCAACGACCTCAAGGTCAAGACGGAACTCCTGGTCAGCTGGCTGGCACCGGGCGGCTATCTGCTCCACGTGCAGCCCGGCCCTCGCCATCAGTGGCAATTGCGCGTCAGCCTCAATCCGGTGAGCATGGAACATCCCCTGAGCTGGCCCGCCCTCACCGGGCTTGTCAATGTTGCCCAGCAACGCGCCCAGTTCAGTACGGCGCTGGATCAGGGCCTGCGCGAGCACATTCTGGAGACCAGTCGCCTCGGCTGGCGTGCCAGCGGCGAGCAGCGTCACGCCTTCACCCACCAGGGGCCCGACGCCCTCGAGCAGGATCTGCTGCTCAGCCTGTGGCAAAAAACGCTGTAAACCGGTGACAAACCATGAAAAAAGGCCCTGACGGGCCTTTTTGACAAAGCGAGTGCGCTTTTCCCCTGACAGGGAAGAGACACCCGACCACGCAGCAAGACAAAAATGGGGCCCTCGGCCCCATTTTTCATCACGGCAGATCAGTTGCAGCTCGCCGCGCCCTGATCGACCCAGACGGCGGCCTTGCCGGGCTCATCGCCCTTGGTCCAGTACTGGGCCTTCCACTTGCGGCCGTTGTGGCTGGTGACATCACCGCCGTTGTAGACCACTCCGGCATCCCAACCCAGTTGCACCTGGCTCACCAGTTTCCACTGATCGGCGGTGCGGCTCGGCTCGTTGCCCTGGGTCCAATACTTGGCCTGCCACACCAGTTGCTTGTGGCTCACCTTGTCATTGGTGTTGTAGACGGTACCTGCACTCCAGGCCGGATGGTTGGCCGCATCCGGATCGCTGGCCTCGCAGCCACCACCTGTACTGGCCGGCTTGACGGTCAGGCGGGTAACGGCTGTGGCATCCAGCGCCCCGTCGGTGACCACCAGGGTCAGATCGTAGGCCGTATCACTGGTCACGTTCGAACCCGTTACCACCAGGGTCGCGCTGTCCAGACCGGTGGCGCTGAGCCCGGCCGGCACTGTCCACTGATAGCTCAGGGCATCACCATTGGGATCGGAAGCGGTGGCCTTGATGCTCACCTGCTTGCCGGCCTCGACGGTCGCACTGGCCGGTACGCTGACCACGGGGGGCAGGTTCGGCTGCGGCGCCTTGTTGGTGACCACCACCTGATCCTTGGCCGAGAGCCCCTGATCGTCGGTCACGGTCAGCTCGAACACCAGATTGATGTCGCTGCTGACGGCATCCAGTACCACACGGGCCTTGGCCTGGGTGGCATCCAGCAGGCTGGCCTGGGGTCCGGAGACCTGTTTCCAGCTGTAGGTCAGCGCCCCGTTTTCCGGATCGTGGGAGGCACTGCCGTTGAGGGTCACCTCGGCCGGGCCGGTGGCACTCAGATCGCTGCCGGCATTGGCAACCGGCGGCTTGTTGACCGGCGGCAGCGTACCCTCGCCGTGGCCCAGCCCCTCGTGCATGGCGTTGAGGATGTCGCCGTTGTCCGCATCAATTTCCCAGGCGAACAGACCGCCGAGCTGGTTCGCCAGCACGTACTGCCCCTTGGCCTTGACCGAGCGGTCGTTGTCGAAGGTAATGAGGTCGCCACTGCTGGCCTTGAAGACATAGGGGGCCTCGGCCGACTCGTCATAGCCCTGCTCCCAGCCTGCGCCCATGCGGTTGTTGACGATGTCGCGGTAATCCACTACGCCATTTTCCCAGGTACCGCTCACCGGTCCGGTAGCGGTGCCGGTGAAGGGGTTGCCGGCCTGGTAGTTCTTCACTCCGGTCCAGCCACGGCCATACATGGCCGCCCCCACCACAATCTTGCCCGGTGTCACCCCCTGACCCAGCAGCGCCTTGACGCCCTTGTCGGTGGTGTACTTGGTGGCCGGATCCCAGCTGGAGGCAAAGAGGTTGGTCTGGTGGGCCAGATTCGTCAGGTCGAAGGCGCCGCTGAAGTCGTAGCTCATCAGGAAGATGTGGTCCATGTACTGCTGGGCCGCCTGATAATCCACCTTGGCAATCTTGTCACCGCCGGCGCTGATGGCCGAGGTCAGCTCATACTGGCGGCCGGTCTCGGCTTCCAGTTCATCGAGCATGGCTCGCAACTCCTTCATCAGCACCACATAGGTGGCACCGTCATTCGGGCCGCCCAGGCTGGGGTTGGCCCCCTGTCCGCCCGGGAACTCCCAGTCGATGTCCACGCCGTCGAAGAATTTCCAGGTCTGCAGGAACTCTTTGACCGAGGCGACGAAGGTATCGCGCTTGGTCTTGTCACCCAGGAAATAGAAGGGATCGGAGAGGGTCCATCCGCCGACAGACGGCAGGATCTTAAGGTCCGGGTGGGCCTGTTTGAGAGCCATCAGGTTGCCGAAGTTGCCCTTGTAGGGCTCATCCCAGGCGCTGAGGTTGCCTTGGGACATCTGGATCGCCGCCCAGGGATCATGGATGGAGACCTTGAAGTCTTCGCGGCCCGCACAGGAGCGCTGCAACGCCTCGAAGCTGCCGGAGATCTCTTTGAGGCTGTCGTTGATGCCGTTGCCACCGCAGATGGGGGTGAAGCCGTAGAGGATATGGGTCAGGTTCTGGGCCGGGATCTTGTCCACGGTGAACTTGCGACCATAGACCCCCCACTCCACGTAGTAGGCCCCCACCACCTTGCCGGACTTGTTGGCGTAGGGCTTGTTGTTCTCCTTGAGGGGCGCATTGAGCGGCGCCAGGTGGCTGCCGTCGGTATCGGCGACCATCAGCTCCTTCTTGTCGGAGAGGGTGCAGCCATCGGCGTTGCACAGGGCCACCTGCATCTGGTAACGCCCCCCCTTGGTGACCTTGAAGTTGGCGGTACCCGCGGCGGAGGCCGGGCCTGACCACACCTCCTTGCCGTCGAGCAGTACCTTGGCGGTCTGTCCGACGTCACCGGACCAGAGGTTCCAGGTCACGCTGACGGGAGCGCCATCCTTGTGGACGGTCACCAGCTGGTTGTAGGCCGAAGCGGCCTGATTGACTTCAACGATGGCAAACTTGGTGGGGCCGGAGCCAATGGTGGGTTTGCCCGGGGCAGCGGCGAAGGCGGAGGTAGTGCAAAGCCCCCCGACCAGAAGCGCCAGCAGGGAAAGTTTTGGACTTAACATATTTGAACTTCCTTATTTCGTTATTGGAATTAACAACGAAAAAGGCAACGCAACCTGCCAGGTAACGCAGACAACATCGCAACCATGGCTTGGCCCATGGACGATACAACCTGTGGTGGCCCCGCTATCCTAGGTACGCAGACCCTTAGACCGGAAGCTTTGCGTCCCGGACTTTCATCCGGTTTGCCTTTTTGCACAACTTGATTTGCGACAAAAATAAGGTTCATCGCGGCTTTCCGGGGAAGGCCGCCTTGATTTTCAGAAAAAAGTATTCTGAGTCCCTAAATCCATATGCCATACGCTTTATCACTTT
>NZ_JBFODJ010000100.1:0-8404 GCF_040908265.1 Aeromonas sp. R5-1 | reverse complement strand
TTCAAGGCATTTACGGGAGAAAAGATCGGCTCAAACTGAAAAAATGAAATGACTGAGTCAGCCGAGAAGAATTTCCCCGCTTATTCGCACCTTCCCTAGTGCTATTACCTCGTCAAAAGTGAAGTAGTTTCTCTGGAAGTCGCGCCACGCGTAGCTCGTATGAGGGGATGATTAAGAGTCAGTACAGAAAAATGGAAACTGCTCAAGGGATTTGCACTGCTGACTTTGATGGTGAACAACTTGAAGTTCAAGGATGCCGCACAGGGACAGAAAAAATCAGACAATAATGTCGCATGACTCCATACACCTTCTATGACAATATTTTTAGAGGTTTAGATGCACACACTGGTAGATGCCGCTGGGCTGAGAGTAGATTTTGTTCGCAGCCCCGCAAATAATGGAACACTAGCGTTTACATTTACTGAGAGGACAAATAGATTTCTTGATCGGCAGGGATTTGCAGAGTCGCTACTACTCGGGCTTGGATTCGATGTTATAGCAGTAAAGGCAAGTGTTGACGTTTGGTATGACCATTTAACGGACGTTCATATTGAGGCGATAAAAGCTGGAATTCTGGCATCAGATAGGCATTACGCCAAACGTGTTGCATACGGCAGCAGTATGGGCGCGTATGCGGCTATTCGCTTCGCCAAAAGTTTGGCGTGTGATCGTGTTCTGGCGCTTTCCCCTTTATACGACATTCGTTTGGAGTGGGAAAGACGCTGGCAAATGGATGTAAAAGGAATTAAGCAGGCGCGAATGATGTCGGAGGACTACATTAGTCCAAATTGCATATACTGCTTTGCATTTGACCCAAAGAACCAAGATGCACGGCACATTGCTTTATACAAAAAAATAATTTCTCCTGCAATGTTGCGACTTATTGAAGCGCCATACGCAGGGCATCCTGTTGGATATTTTCTTAACCAGATTGGCGATTTAAAGTCTCTTGTAGTTACAGTTCTAGTTGATGATGATGTCGATAAGTTCTGTGGTCGCAGATATGCGAATAAGCAGCAATCGCATTTGTATTTATTTTGGCTGGCCAGTGCATGCTTACAGCACCGCAAACCGCGTTGGGCGTTGGCGCTTAACTTGAGGGCTGAAAGTATGGCGCCGGGGAATGCGGAGTATAAAAGGCAGCAATGCATGATCTATATGGCGCTTGGCCGAGTACAAGAAGCTTTACAAGTCGGTAGCACTGCAATTGAAATGGCTCCATCACATGCTGCGTTTAAAAAATATTTTGAACAAGTTGCGACGGAGTCAGTAAGCGCTGCACTCCTTTCAACGTAGCTGCCTAGCGTCAATATTATCTTTTTATAAGTCAATATAAATTATCATGACCAAAACATGGATACTTCTAGGCTCCTGCCGAGTCGTAAATACAATCGCCCATTATATTAATAATGACATTGTTTTAAATATCAAGGATCTTTGGTTTACCCATTATCCTCATGAGCACATCCAGAAAATCAATCATTTATTTGGAGTGCGCTCAATTCCAAGAGAGCATAAGGAATTATTTGTTCGTTTCGAGCAACAAAATCACTATGAATCTCACTCACAGTTTCGTGTGGGCGACTCGATTGACAGTGGCAAAGTAGAGTTTCAATCTCATAGTGGCACGGGCACTATTAATGTGGCCGTAGAACTACCAACTAATCGTTACATTAAAGTACCAACAAATGATGGAGTTTTTTGGGGACATATAACAAACCTCGAACTTATAAGAAACTCTCCATTTAACCAAGTAGGTGGGAATTATACTGATGAAGATTTTCTAGAAACGCTAAATGATTTTGAGCAGATTCTTATAGACTTAGTCTCCTCCTCTGGCTTAGCCGAGGCTGTTAATTTTATTTATGTGCCACATAATCCATTTATCGAACTGAAAGAGGGTAGTTGGGGGATCTCTGGTGAACGGGTGCGTATATTTGATTTGATTCGCCAGCACTGTGCAGAAAACACCCTGCCGACAAAATTGCCGATGCATCGTTGCTCGCTTGATGTTAAAACTATGATTGATGAAAATGGTGGTGTTAAGTATATGCTGGAAGACCAGAACCACTATACAACACATGGCCGCAAAGTAGCATTCAAGCATCTGAATGAACTGGCTATTTTTTGATGCTCGATGAGATAGATTACAACCCCACTAGCTTTTAATAAATTACTGCAATTAATTTAGAACCTTTCCCTTCACGAGATTTTTATCACAATCAGTTATTATTTAAATTTTTAATTATCTATGATTTAGAGAGAAGAAGTTTTGGGTATGTTTATATCTGATGCTGCCAGCTCATCCTAATATTCATCATGCCAATCTGAATATATATACTATACAGACCTATAACTGCCATCAGCTGCCTAAAAACCAATATGACTTTGCTTACTTGGTAAACAGGTTAGACCAACGATGGTTTGAAGGCATTACATTCTCCGCTTGCTTTATAAAATTGACCAATCAATTTTCTGATATTTAAAAGAGAGCCCTATGATTTCTATCGGTGCTATTTTTAAAAATGAGCATCCATTTATATTAGAATGGCTCGCTTATCACAGATGCTTAGGTATCAATACTTTCTATATCGCTGATAATATCAGTTCTGATGGTAGCTCTGAACTTCTAACTGCCCTTGATACAATAGGCCTAATAAAAAGACTTCCTTATCCCACTCAACCAAACACACCACCACAGCTCGGTGCATATAGAGAGATCCTGAATAACGCAAACGCTGATGAATGGATAGCCTTTATCGATGCTGATGAATTTTTATCGCCTCGAGATTATGAGGATGGATTGACATCGATTAAACCCCTTTTGGATGACCCAGAAATAGGGGCAATATCTATCAATTGGGCAGTATATGGTTCATCCTATTCAATTATTCCAAATAATGACCTGGTTATTGAGCGATTCACTCATAGAGCAGTAGAACATCATTCTGTAAATAAACATTATAAATCCCTTGTTCGTGCTAATACGGTTGTTGATACCGGTTCAACTCCACACGCATTTACCATCTGCGAGAATCTAAAGTTCGTGATGCCAAATGGTATATGCCAAAATAAAAAAGAAGGTATAGGTGATTCGATTGAGTGGTCTTGTCTAAGGATAAATCATTATGTCATCAAATCCAAATCCGAATTTTTAAATAAAAAAGCATCCCGAGGAAGAGCCACGACGCTACAAGACACCTTGGCTAGAGATATAAACTTCTTCAAGGGGCATGATCTGAACCATCATGAAGAGCATGTCCCATCATGGTTTATCGACAAGGTGAAATTAAATATGTCAGAAATTGTCAATAAACTTGGTGACATTGGTTATCACTATTCAGTTGAACCACCAACCACTGCCATCTACAAAACTAAAAAAGGTATGGGCGTGGGTTTTGTTGATGCTCTTAGTAAAAATGATAATGTATTTGAATTACGAGGCTGGTCCATTGATGTAAATAAAAACCCTGTGCACGGCCTACTTATTGTACTAAACAATACGCGACCTATATTCCCAGAGAAATATATTTGTATCGACCGCCACGATGTACAGCGCAAAGGTATAAGCAGTGATATAGCGGTAGGATTTAAATCGTCGTTCAGAATTCCAGATGTTAATATTCATACATTCAATGTATATGCATTGAATAAAAATGGTTTGGTTTGTGCTGAGTTAGGCCTTAATCGCATTCTGTCTGACATATACGGTTAGTTTCGCATTTATTATGGGTGCGTATTAAAATTTAAATGCCATCACATGCCACGACATTGGTTGAAAAAATGAAAATTGCTATTACCGGTACCGGCTACGTCGGGTTATCCAACGCTGTATTACTGGCCCAGCACCACGATGTCATTGCCCTTGATGTGGTGGCCGATAAAATAATCAAGATTAACCAGCGACAAAGTCCCATCGCGGATAAAGAACTGGAAGCTTATCTGGCCGAGAAGCCGCTCAATCTCAAGGCAACGCTGGATAAATTAGAGGCTTATGAAACCGCTGACTTCGTGATCATCGCCACTCCCACCGATTACGATCCCGAGACCAACTACTTCAATACCAGCACGGTTGAGACAGTGATCCGCGATGTGATGGCCATCAACCCACGAGCCGTGATGGTCATCAAGTCCACCATTCCGGTCGGTTTTACCGAGCGGATGCGCCGTGAGCTGGGCACAGAGAACCTGATTTTCTCTCCCGAGTTCCTGCGCGAAGGGCGGGCGCTTTATGACAACTTACACCCTTCCCGTATTGTGGTGGGGGAACGTAGCGAGCGGGCGCAACTATTTGCAAACCTGCTGCAAGAGGGGGCTATCAAGCAGGATATCCCGGTATTGCTGACAGGCAGTACGGAGGCGGAAGCCATCAAGCTCTTTGCCAACACCTATCTGGCGATGCGGGTGGCCTATTTCAACGAGCTGGATACCTATGCCCAGTCCCATGGCCTCGACAGCCGCCAGATTATCGAGGGAATTGGCCTGGATCCACGCATCGGTAGCCACTACAACAACCCTTCTTTTGGTTATGGTGGTTACTGTCTGCCAAAGGATACCAAGCAGTTGTTGGCCAACTACAACCAAGTACCCAACAACCTGATCCGCGCCATCGTCGATGCCAATACCACCCGCAAGGACTTTATTGCCGACAGCGTGCTGCGCCGCAACCCCAAAGTGGTCGGCATCCACCGCCTGGTGATGAAGGCGGGCTCTGACAACTTCCGCTCGTCCGCTATCCAGGGGATCATGAAGCGGATCAAGGCCAAGGGGATCGAGGTGGTGATCTTCGAGCCCACCTTCAAGGAGGAGAGCTTCTTCCACTCCCGGGTCATCCGTAGCCTGGAAGAGTTCAAGGCAGTTAGCGACGTCATTCTGTGCAACCGCATGGCCGCTGAGCTCACCGATGTCACCGACAAGGTCTATACCCGGGATCTTTTCGGTTCTGATTGATGGCGGGCTTGCCCGCGCTCCCCCCGGCCATCACCAAGGTGATCTGGCTGGGGCAGCAACAACGACAAGGAGTGCTTTTGAGAACGGATACGCCAGATATGATGACCACACAGATTAAGGTCACCTCGTTGCAACATGGGATTGCCGGCCTGGTGTTTGCCATTGACTCCCCCAGAGCCGAAGAGATCACTCTCTTTGCCTCTTCGATGCTCAGGCTGTCAGGATGGGCACTGCACAATAAAAAGTCCGTAGACATAGTGGTCAGGCATCGGCACGGTGAAAACACCTTGACAGTCTGGTACGGCAGACACGCTATCCCAATCTGGAAATCCTGGTGATGGACAACCAGAGTGACGAGGCCGATACCCTGGCCTATCTGGCCCATGCTGCCCAGGAATACGGGGTGCGGGTGATCCCTTATGACCATCCGTTCAACTATTCGGCTATTAACAATGCGGCCGTGGGCCAGGCCAGTGGTGAGCTCATCTGTCTGCTCAATAACGACACAGAGGTCATGAGCCCGAGCTGGTTGGAAGAGATGGTCAGCCACTGCCTGCGATCGGAGATCGGCTGTGTGGGGGCCAAACTTTATTACAGCAACGATACCCTGCAACATGCCGGTGTCATTCTCAGCTTAGGTGGAGTGGCAGGTCATTCACACAAGTACTTCCCAGGCAATCATCCTGGTTATTTCAATCGTTTATTACTGGTTCAGACGCTGTCTGCCGTGACGGCTGCTTGCCTGCTCATCCGCAAGGACATATTTGAGCAAGTATCAGGCCTCGATGAAGAGAATCTGCATGTTGCCTTTAACGATGTGGACTTCTGCCTGAAAGTCCGCGAGGCGGGTTATCGCAATCTCTGGACCCCCTATGCCGAACTTTATCACTATGAGTCCATCAGCCGTGGGGCCGAAGACTCGCCGGAGAAAATTGCCCGCTTTAACAAGGAAGTTAATTTTATGAAATCCAAGTGGGGCAAGCATCTCGAACTCGATCCCTTCTACAGCCCCAACTTGACTATAGATAGAGAAGATTTTTCTATTTAAGGCAATAATATAAAATCGAATTAGGTATCACTATATATCTGTATTAAAGATACCTACCGCATTACCTTTAGCATTTCGGAGATTATTAATGATTAATATTGCTGTTTTGGGTGCATCTAATTCCATTGTTGGAGGTGGTTGGCATAGTCGTTTAAGACGTAGTGATGTCAATCTTAAGTGCTTTGCTGTCGGAGGTTCAAATTCAGGCATTGGTATCTATAAGCTAGTCCAAGAGTCTGTATTAAATTGGGCAGATCTTGTTATTATTAACTTCGGTGTGACTGAGCATGAAGAGTTGAAATTTGGGTATATTAGTGAGGAACATTTATACCTACTCATCTCTAACCTATATAGGATGATATCAGCCTCAGGCCTACCGATGATATCATTATCACTACCTATTATCGCTGGCATTGAAGATTTAAATAACGATGTTTCTTATAAAATCCATAAAGCATGCGCTATCGAAACAAGCTCTCTTTTTATAGATGGCTATCAGTTTACTAAAGAAATTATTCAAAAGAGTAACGGCTTGCCCGCTTCTTTCTTCTTTCTAGATCAACATCATCTAGCCCCTTGGGTTGCCAAGCATATAGGAATGGTAATTGCTGAGATTGTTAACGATTTCGTTACGCTCCCTAAAAATACCCCAAAGTCATATACGCTAAAGAAATTTGATATACTTGACGCCAATACCATTGCAGACTTAAATAATTTAGAAACCGTGACACGTGGCACTAGTCTATTAAAAGAGACGACGGCTATCTTGAGTAAGAATGATACTATTGGATTCACTAGAGCGGCTAGTTTGCATGGATTATATGTAGACTGTGGTATATCTAGTGCGAAGCTGACAATCACCTCTATTAATAAAAGAGTTATTAAAAACTACTTTTGTGCATCACAAAATGCTAAGAAAGACAGTGTTCAATTTAAATTTTGCACTTTTCATAGTCCAGTCGGTGTTGATAAAAGCTCCACTATCTCCATTGCTGCTCATGATGCAATCGTCAATGAGAGTAATCGAATGGAGCGAGAACCTATCGATCCAAATGGTCAAGCATATATTTGTGGAATTTTGTTGTCTTATGAGAGTAACTCCGTCACATGCTATGTAAGAGATACCTCAAAATTAGCTACTATTGTAGTAGATAGATTAGCTATTCGCGCAAATGACTGTGCCGATATAACTAGATTCAAGTACATAGATTCCGGATTGATAGACCTAGTAAATGTTTGTGAAAGTAGCCATGCTAGCATTGGAGACTATATCTATTATTTAAGAGATATGTTTGCCAACCTTGGCTTAGATAAGGCGAATAAAGCCTTGACCGCATTTATAGAAAAAAACGCCATTATAAAAAACTTTAAATCCGATTATCAAATAATCGCAGAGTCAGACTTCTTTGATCGTGACTTTTACTTAAATACCTACCCTGATGTTCACAACGCAGGGGTTGATCCCGTTTCACACTACATTAATCATGGTTGTGCCGAAGGACGAGTCCCATCTAATAAAATTCATATGTATCCAGAGATACATAGCGACTCTAGTAGAGACATAAATAAAGTCATTTTATTACTCAGAAATAATGCATAATACCAAGAAAGAAAATTTTTCTTTTGATTTATTTTTTCTTTCTATAGAAAGACTTTTGCTTTAACCATCGTAGACTGGTCATTCAACTAAATAATGACCAGCCTCTTAAATGAATTTGGTTTATCAATGTTAAATATCACGATTGTTGGGACTGGTTACGTGGAATTTTCTATTGCAGCGCTGCTTTCACAACATAATAAAATCACAGCATTGGATACTTCATCCTGAGATCAGGGCGGGAGCACACTTTGTTGATATTTTAACCAAAGAATAACTGAGCCCGATAGTCGTCCAGGGCGGGATCGCACTTTGTTAATGAAATTTGAACAGGCAGATCGTCTGTGATCTAATCGCGTCTCCATGCAGGAGGCACGCGCTATGACGTTGATTGAACACCTTACCCTTGTCGAAGAAACTCGCTCTGAGATCAATCGTAAACATAACCTGGTTGATGTCATGTTCCTTGTCATCAGTGCCATCATGAGTGGTGCCGAGGGCTGGAATGACATCGAAACCTATGGCGATTCAAAGATCGATTGGCTGCGTCAGCATCGCCCCTTTGCCAACGGCATCCCGCGGCGTCACACGGTTGCCCGCATTCTGCGCTGCATTGTCATCGATACCTTGCTTGAAGCGTTGCTGTGCTGGGTCAATGAACAGCGCACTCATCAGGGCAAACCCATCATTGCCTTTGATGGCAAGGTGTTACGCGGCTCCTTTCGGGGAAATGCCAAGGATGCGCTTCAGTTGGTCACGGCTTACGATACCGAAAATGGGCTGGTGTTAAGCCAGAAAGCAACCCCTAA
>NZ_JBFODJ010000010.1:0-127786 GCF_040908265.1 Aeromonas sp. R5-1 | reverse complement strand
AGGGTGATGGTGGTGGTGTGTTTGGAGACAGCCAGTTTACCAGCACCCTGTCTGTCAACTTCCACTTCCCCAAGATCCCGCGAAGAACCTTTTTTTATGGCCTCATGGACTCCCCCATCAAGAAGGGCCGCGCACTGTGGTAAGATGTCGCCCCTTATTTTGGGTCAGCGAGATTGCGCCGTGCACGACAACACCTACCTCCCCGATCACTTCCTGCGTCACATTGCGGAGTTCATGCCATCCCATCTCTCCATGGAGGCATTCGTGGCGAGTTGCCGGCAGCCGCTGCGGCGCAGCATCAGGGTCAACACCCTCAAGATCACGGTATCCGAGTTTGTCGCCCGTATGGCGCCGCTTGGTTGGCAGCTGGATCCCGTGCCCTGGTGTGCAGCCGGCTTCTGGCTCACCCGCAGCGATGAGAGCGTTCCCCTTGGCAACACGGCCGAGCATTTGTGCGGCCTCTTCTATATCCAGGAAGCGAGCTCCATGTTGCCGGTGATGGCGCTCTTTGCCAGTGAGCAAACCCGAGGGGATGGCATGTTGCTGGACGCGGCCGCCGCCCCTGGCTCCAAGACTACCCAGATCGCGGCGCTGATGGAAAACCGCGGCATGCTGATCGCCAACGAGTTTTCCAGCAGCAGGTTGAAAGTGCTGAGCGCCAATATCCAGCGCTGCGGTGTGACCAACGTCGGCATGACCCATTTCGATGCCAAGGTCTTTGGCCAATGGCTGCCTGAAACCTTCGACGCCATCCTGCTCGACGCCCCCTGCTCCGGCGAGGGGACGGTGCGAAAAGATGAAGACGCGCTGCGCAACTGGAGTCTCGAGAGCATCGACGAGATTGCCGCGGTGCAGCGTGGCCTGCTGGAGAGCGCTTTTCACGCCCTCAAACCCGGCGGCGTACTGGTCTACTCCACCTGCACCCTGAGCCTGCAAGAGAATCAGGCCGTCTGTCAGTCGTTGCAGGAGAAGTTCGGTGATGCCTTCAGCTTTGACTCGTTGGCCGATCTCTTTCCGGGAGCGGAGAAAGCCTGTACACCGGAGGGATACTTGCACGTTTGGCCCCAGATCTTCGACAGTGAAGGATTTTTCGTCGCCCGGTTGCGCAAGCATCACTCCGTGCCCAACACCATGTTCAAACCGGGCAAGCTCGGCAAGTTCCCCTTCTCGCCGCTGCCAGAGAAAGAGGCTGGCCCCATGCTGCGGGAGATTGAAGGGAATTTTGGCATCGTGCCCCATGGCCAACTGTTTGGCCGCAATGACGAGATCTGGCTCTTCCCTCACGCCTTCGAGCAGGTACAGGGGAAGCTGCGCTTCGATCGCATCGGCATCAAGCTGGCTGAGACCTTCAAGAAGGGATATCGATTGACCCATGAATGGGCTCTGGCTTACGGCCATGAGGCGAGTAAGGGATGCGTCGAGCTGGATGCCTCCAATGCCCGTGAATTCATGATGGGACGAGATGTCTGGCCAGAGCAGGATGCCGGGACTGGGGAAGTGATCGTTCGTTACCAGGGGCACCCGCTCGGCATGGGGAAATGGGTGGGGAGTCGCATTAAGAATGCCCTGCCCCGGGAGCTGGTACGGGATAACAACCTGTTCAATGCGTGAGAGTGGGGTCGCTCGAGCAAAAATAGCGCCTGTTCGAGTCTGAAAAACCCCCACTCTGGTTGAACTTTTACCCGGTTCTTGAAATGCCTAGAGCCTTGTCTAAGCTTAAGGCTATCTGCATACCAGTTAGCGCACGGCTCTGCAAGGAGCCAATTCCCCTATGCCAGGTACAAGGAATTCGTACCTGGCTTTTTTTGTCTTCCTTTTTCAATCACGCCGGTTCGATACCATCGTCTATTCGAGTATGTCTGCCGACTCGGGGATATCGCTCTGCTGCGCGTTGGTCGTTTGTTGCAGTTCGTGCTGATAGAGCAGATCGATTGCCTGCTCGATGATGGAGGCCTGACTGTCTTCCAGTTGTTGCCCCAGCATGGCCAACCTCTCTGCATGACGATTGCTTATCCAGCATTGCAACCGGCTGTGGGTTTCCTGCTTGCGCTTCACGTGCTGGCGCTGCCGTTCGGCATTCTCTTGCGCAGCGCTTTTCTTCAATTCCTGGCTATCGTGACCTTCCGACATGTCTACATCGTGAATGTTATCTCTCATTTTTCATTGGCATCTTCTACGAAAGTAAATCGGATTACGACTCTCCCACCGTTATGATGTCTGTGGAGGACGACATGAATATATCACCAGATCAACAGGATATCATTTAACATAAAAAATGGAGAGGCGCGGTTCTCTATAACAACCCATCCAGGGCGTGATCGGAGAACTTGTGGGCATCGTCGAAATATTCCTGCAAGGTGCGCATGTCCTTGTGTCGGGTCACCTCGATGATCTTGTTCATCGGCTTGCCCGCCGTCACCGCCGAGGTGATGAACCCCCGCCGCAAACTGTGGCCACTGACGTGGAGATCGTCGATGGCCTGGCCGGTTCGCCGCTTGATCATCAAGTTGATACCTTGCGGCCCCAGGGGATCTGTCATCAGCTGTCCCCAGCGATTCATTCGACGAAACAGGGGGCCCTCAGCAATCCGGCTTTTTTTCAGCCATTGTTGCAGTGCAGAGACCGGGCAATACCGGGTTCCTGGAATGAGTGCTATCTCCGATTCATGGAGCTGATGTTTGCTTGGTTTGAGACAAAGGCGTATCCCCTGCCCCACAAACTGCACGTCATTCACCTCGATCCTGGCCGCTTCCGATCGACGCAAGGCGCCACTGAACATCAGGAGCAACAGGGTGTAATCTCGAAGCCCAGCCAGGTTGCTGGTGTCTATCTCGTCCAATACGCAGGCCAATGGTTTCAGGGTCAGCGCCCCCGTTTTGCGTTTGCGGTTATCACCGAGCCGTACTATGCCCCGCATCATCTCCTTTATCTCCGCATGCTCTGTCGGCATGGGGTGGATCCCCTTCTGCTTGAAGGCATAACGAATGCCGGCAAGCCGTCTTACCAGGGTGGCCGGTTTGCGAGGTTCCCCGTTGCGAAGTTCCCCCTTTCCTTCTTCCTTGTCCAGCCAGACCCAGTTGGCCAAGATGCCGTCGGCCTGATCCGCCAGAAAATTCATGATGTCGTGATGTGTTGTCTGCAAGGGATCCAGCCCATGGAGTTGGCACCAGGAGACAAAGATACGGGTATCTGCCTGATAGGCATTGAGGGTGGAGTCGGCTTTAGCGCTGCGCAGGAAGCGTCTTGCCCGGCTGTTCAGCTGAGGATCGAAGACGCTTTGCAAGGATTGCTGAACTGGGTTTTGAAGGCTTGGGTAGTTCACTTAACTCTATGATTTAAAGCGGAGTTTCGGTGGATCTTACAGGATCATTCAGATCTATCAAGTATCGATAATGAATATTATCGATACTTATGAAGAGTGCTTTAACCCATTTCAGCTCCCTCATTTATTTCTCAAGTACCCTGTCATCTCTACTCCGTTTTATCAGGATTGTGGATTTAATCTCATCAGTATCCACCGCAAAAAAAAAGTGAGAGATAACAACTTGGCGTGATTGTTTTTGGATGGGTAATGATAATGCTGATTGTCATAGTAAAACGCCCCGCTATGCGGGGCGTTGTCTGTTATCGCTTTGCCAACTTGAACAATTCGAAGAAATTGTGGCTGGTGGCCTCCGCCAATTCAGCGAGCGATATCTGGCGAAGATCCGCGATAAATTGGGCGACGTCGCGAACAAAGGCCGGCTCATTCTCCCTCCCCCGGTGCGGAACCGGTGCCAGATAGGGAGAGTCGGTTTCAACCAGCAGTCGCTCCAGGGGCAACGCCTTGACCACGGCCTGCAGGGCTGAGGCGTTCTTGAAAGTGGCTATTCCCGAGATGGAAATATAGAACCCCATTGCCATCGCGGCCTCGGCCATTTCGAGGGACTCGGTGAAGCAGTGCAGCACTCCGCCCACCTGTTCGGCCCCCTCCTCTCGCATGATCCGCAGCGTGTCTTCCTGGGCATCCCGGGTGTGGATGATGAGCGGTTTGTTCAGTGCCCGGGCTACCCGGATATGTTCGCGGAAAGAGGCTTGCTGTACATCCTTGTTTTCCGGTGAATAGAAGTAGTCGAGCCCGGTTTCGCCGATGGCCACCACTCTCTCATCGGCCGCCTGAGTCAGCAGCAAGGCAGCATCCACCCCGGGATCCTGATTGAGCGGGTGAACACCGCAGGAGGCAAACACCTGGGGATAGGGAGCGATGGCCTCCATCATGGTCGGGAACTGGGCCTGGGTCACACTCACACAGAGAAAATATCCCACGCTCTGCTGCGCCGCCTTGGCCAGTACATCGGCCATGTCGGTCTGCTTGGAGCCATAACTCAAGCGATCGAGATGGCAATGGGAATCAACGAGTAACATAGACAACCTTGTTTATAACCAGCGATTGAGCCAGTTCATCAAATGGATGGTGGGATTGGAAAGCTGCCCTGGCTGACAAGCCTCTTTCAGCACAACCAGCTGCTGTTCAGCTTCCAGGAGCCGTTCGCTGGAGTGTCTCTCAGCCAGTTGCTGGCTGAGTGATGCAAGATCCGGCATCGCCAGTTGATGATGGCCGCAGCCAGCCTGAAGCTTGAGGGCATCGCACAAGAAGAGCTGCAACCAGTGCTGCCGGACCTGAGTATCCTCGGCCAACTGGGCGCAGACATTCGCCGCACGGGTGGGTGCCGATGCCAGCGAGACAAATCCGTCGAGCAATGCCCGTCTGGCATCATCTTGCTGTGCTTCGATATAGCTCAGCACCCGCAGCGGCGCACCCTGGCAGATCCGCACCTGGGCCTGGGTGGCCTGATGGCCCTGCTCGGCGAGCCAGGCAAGGGTCTCCCCCTCAGAGGGGAGCTGGCAGACATGCTTGTGACAACGGCTCAAGATGGTGGGGAGCAGGCGAGATACCCGGGATGCGATGAGCAGCAACAGACTGTCGCCAGCCGGCTCTTCCAGCGTCTTCAGCAAAGCATTGGCGGCAGACTCCGTCATGCGCTCCGCCTCCTGAATGATCACCACCTTGCCGCGACCGAGCTGGGATGTGCTCTGGAGGCGGCTGCAAATCTCCCGGATGGCTTCGACACCTATGGTCTTGCCCTCGGGCCCCAGGGTGCCAAGATCCGGGTGATGCCCCTTCTCAAACAGTTGGCAGGAGTGGCACTGACCGCAAGGCTCACCTCGTTGTGGATGCTGACACAGGTGCAGTCGCGCCAGTCGCTCTGCAAGCTGCTCCTTGCCAAGACCAGGATCTCCTAGCAGCAACCAGGCGTGCCCGAGCCGTCCGGCCCGGGCCGTCTCGCTCAGGGCATGCCAATCCGGGATCAGCCAGGGATACATAGCCCCTCGCTTGCCAGATAATGCTCAAGGGCAGCCTCGATGGCGGCTTTGACTTGCGCCGGGGGCAACCCGGCATCGATGATCTGGATGGAATCATCGGCGGCCGCCAACTCGAGGTAACGCTGGCGGGTACGTTCAAAGAAGCCGATCTGCTCCAGCTCAATCCTGTCCAGCTCGCCGCGATGGCGGGCCCGCTGCAGGCCGATGGCAGGATCGATGTCCAGATAGAGCGTCAGATCCGGCTTGAAATCCCCGAGGACCGCCCGTTTGATGGCGCCGATGAGGTTCGCATCGATGCCGCGGCCCCCCCCCTGATAGGCCTGGGAGGAGAGATCGTGGCGATCGCCCACTACCCAGATGCCGTCTGCCAAGGCAGGCTTGATCCGGGTCTCCACCAGTTGTACCCGGGAGGCGTACATCAACAGCAGCTCGGCCTCGACTGTCAGGCGCTCGTCATGCACTTCCTTGACGATGGCCCGCATGCGTTCCGCCAGCGGCGTGCCGCCCGGCTCCCGGGTGCACTCGATCCGCGCCACTCCGTGGGCTTGCAGATAGTCGGTCACATAGCGCACCGCAGAGCTCTTCCCTGCCCCTTCCAATCCTTCAATCACGATAAATTTAGACATTAGGGTTTCTTCAATATGTATTCACGCACCGCCCGATTGTGTTCATCGAGGGTCTTGGAGAAGTAGTGGGCACCGCCCCCCTTGGCAACGAAGTAGAGATAGTCGGTCGATTTGGGGTTGAGCGCCGCCTCGATGGAGGCCTTGCCCGGCATGGCGATGGGCGTCGGAGGCAGACCGTCGATCACATAGGTGTTGTAGGGGTTCACGTCGGTCAAATCGCTGCGGCGAATGTTGCCATCGTACCTCTCCTTCACCCCGTAGATGACGGTAGGGTCGGTCTGCAACTTCATGCCAAGGCGTAGACGGTTGACGAACACAGAGGCAATCTGGGCTCGTTCATCCGGTTGGCCCGTCTCTTTTTCGATGATGGAGGCCATGATGAGCGCCTCATAGGGTGTCTTGTAGGGCAGATTGGCCTGACGCTTCTCCCAGGAAGCCTCCAGGAACGTTTTCATGTCCTGATAGGCGCGGCGCAGGATGGAAAGATCGCTGGCATGAGTGGTATAGGCGTAGGTTTCCGGCAGGAACCACCCCTCCAGCTTGCCATTTTCGATGCCGAGTTCCTGAGCCAGCTCGGTTTCGCTCTGCTCCAGAGTCAGGCGCTCCAGATAGGGGGCGCTGGAAAGTTGCTTCAGCCAATCCTCAAAACGGGACCCTTCGACAAAGGTCAGGCTGAAGTGAAACTCCTTGCCGGAAGCAAAGAGAGAGAGAGTCTCCTTGAGCGGCGCCCCTTCCTTGATTTCATAGGTGCCGGACTTGATGGCCACCAGTTCGGGATGACCGCGCAACCAGAGGCGCACCGCCCAGGGGCTGGTTTCCCCCTCTCCCAGTTCGGCAATCAGGCGCGCCGCATGGGCGCCTTTTTCGACGGTAAAGAGGCGGGTTGGCCCCTTGTTGGTGAGCGTCTCCACCTGTTGCCACTTGTGATACACGTACCCTCCGGCAACGGCGACAGAGAGTGCCGCCCCCGCGAGCAGGGTGTAAAGCCGATTAAACTTCAATGACCAAGCGCTCCTGTAAACGGCGGATCAATACCGGACTGGGATAGTGCATATCCCCGATGCTGGTGACCGGGACAATCCCCATCAGGGTATTGGTCAGCCAGACCTCTTCCGCCTGCCAGAGTGACTCCAATGGAGCCTCTACGACACGCAGTTCAATACCCATCTGTTTAAGCATCGTCATCACGCGCTTGCGCATGATGCCATCGATCCCGGCGCGGGTGAGATCCGGTGTGAACACCGTCCTGCCACGACGCCAAAACAGATTCGCGCTGACCCCTTCTACCAGAAATCCCCGGCTGTTCAAGACTATACCTTCGACCCCGCCACGCGCAGCAAGTTCGCGCTTCAGCATCACTTGTTCGAGGCGCCCCAGCGTCTTGAGACCGGCTAGCATGGGACTGTCCCCAAGCTGCTGCTGGCATACCAGGGCATTGATGCCGGTTTGCTGCCAATCATGATAATGCTCAGGAAAAGGTGCCAAAGAGACGATGCGAGTGGGCGTGTCACAGCCTGCGCCGTCATATCCCCGCCCACCGGCGCCCCGGGTCAGCATTATCTTGACGACAGCCTGTGTCTGCCCAGAAGCCAGCTGCGCCGCCTCGTCGGCAAGCAGGTCCCAGGAGTGCTCGCCAAAGCCAAGCCGGGCGTTGGCATGTTGCAGCCGGGCCAGATGGTCCTGCCACCAGAGTACCTTCCCTTCCCTCACCAGCATGGTGGTGAAATGACCATCACCGTATGCCAGTCCACGATCCCTGGCTGACAGTGTTTCTGTGGGTATTCCATTAATCAGCAAGGGGATCCCTCCGATAAAAAAGGCCCGATACTGCCGTATCGGGCCTTATCATTCGCCCAGAGCGAATTATACGCGTTTGAAGATCAGGGAGCCATTGGTGCCGCCAAAACCGAAGGAATTGGAGAGGGCATATTCGAAGCTGCCGGCCTTGGCAACATGCGGCACCAGATCCAGGTCGCACTCATCATCCGGATTGTCCAGGTTGATGGTGGGAGGCACCATCTGGTCACGCAGAGAGAGCACGGTGATGATCGCCTCGATGGCGCCAGCCGCACCCAACAGGTGGCCTGTCATGGACTTGGTGGAGCTGACCATCAGGGCGCTGGCATGGTCACCAAACACCTTCTTCATGCCGCGCAGCTCTGCCACATCCCCAAGGGGGGTGGAGGTACCGTGGGCATTGATGTAACCGATCTGCTCGGATGCGATGCCAGCATCCTTGATGGCGTTCTTCATGGCGCGTGCGCCACCATCGCCGTCCGAGGGAGGGGCCGTCATGTGATAGGCATCCCCACTCATGCCAAAGCCGACCAGCTCGGCATAGATCTTGGCGCCGCGCGCCTTGGCATGTTCGTACTCTTCCAGCACCAGTACGCCGGCACCATCGCCCAGTACGAAACCGTCGCGATCCTTGTCCCAGGGGCGGCTCGCCTTCTGCGGTTCGTCATTGCGGGTGGAGAGCGCCTTGGCAGCGGCAAAGCCGCCCATGCCCATGGGGGTGGAGGCTTTCTCGGCACCACCGGCAACCATCACGTCCGCATCGCCATAGGCGATCATCCGGCCAGCCATGCCGATGGCATGGGTACCCGTGGTACAGGCGGTAGTCACGGCGATGTTCGGGCCCTGCATGCCTTTCATGATGGAAAGATGACCGGACACCATATTGATGATGGTGGACGGAACGAAGAAAGGGCTCAGCTTGCGAGGGCCGCCATTGATGAGGCTGCTGTGGTTCTGCTCAATCAGACCCAGACCGCCGATACCGGAGCCGATGGCAACGCCTACCCGCTCCGCGTTCTCTTCGTTGATGATCAGGCCGGAATCTTCCAGGGCCTGAACACCCGCCGCCACGCCATACTGGATGAAGAGATCCATCTTGCGGGCTTCTTTGCGGTTGATGCCGAACTCTTCGGGGTCGAAATCCTTGACCAGGCCTGCGAAACGGGTTGCGAACTCGCTTGCATCAAAGTGGTCGATGAGGGAAATGCCGCTCTGCCCGTTGAGCAGGGCTTGCCAGCTGGATTCGGCAGTGTTGCCTACCGGGGAAAGCATCCCCAAGCCGGTCACCACGACTCTGCGTTTTGACACTGAGGTAGTCTCCGAGAGGTGTTTTGAAAGGGGTAAACATAAAAGAAGCGGCCCTTGGGCCGCTTCTTTCAGAACAGGAACTTATTCCTGATTAGCGGTGATGTAGTCGATAGCCGCTTGAACAGTGGTGATCTTCTCGGCTTCTTCATCAGGAATTTCGGTATCGAATTCTTCTTCCAGCGCCATTACCAGTTCAACGGTATCCAAAGAGTCAGCGCCCAGGTCGTCGACGAAGGAGGCAGCGTTCTTCACGTCTTCTTCTTTAACACCCAGTTGTTCGATGATGATTTTCTTTACGCGTTCTTCGATGTTGCTCATGACCTGAATTTTCCTTTAAAAATACGCTATTGCGTCTGGTTGGGGTAGTGTATTCAATTGACGTGAGTTTGCAAGTGACTTGCCGCTGGTCAAACCACGAAATTCGCCAAACTTCGGCGTATTATCGCAAATTTGAACAGAACTCACGACAAATTGATTACACCATGTACATCCCGCCATTAACATGCAGGGTTTCGCCGGTAATATAGGCGGCATCATCCGATGCCAAGAATACCACAGCGGCAGCAATTTCTTTCGGATCGCCCAAACGGGCAGCAGGCACCTGATTCATGATGCCGGCGCGCTGCTCTTCATTGAGCGCCTTGGTCATGTCGGTCTCGATGAAACCGGGAGCAACCGCATTCACCGTGATGCCACGAGATGCCACTTCACGGGCCAGCGACTTGGTAAAGCCAACCAGACCAGCCTTGGCAGCAGCATAGTTGACCTGACCGGCGTTGCCCATGGTGCCGACCACGGAACCGATGCTGATGATGCGACCGTTACGCTTCTTCATCATGGCACGCAATACCGGCTTGCTCAGACGGTACAGGGAGGTGAGATTGGTGTCGATGATCTCGTTCCACTCGTCATCCTTCATCCGCATCAGCAGGTTGTCGCGGGTAATGCCGGCGTTGTTGATCAGGATGTCGATGTCGCCAAAACGCGCCTTGATGGCGGCGAAGACGGTTTCGATAGATTCCTGACTGGTCACGTTCAGTGCCATGCCGCAGCCTTGTTCACCCAGGTAAGCACTGATCGCCTCGGCACCGCTCTCGCTGGTCGCGGTCCCCACGACTTTGGCGCCACGAGCAGCAAACATCTCCGCAATCGCACGACCAATGCCACGGCTGGCGCCAGTGACCAACACAACCTTATCGGTAAAACTCATGACTTGCTCCTGTTTACTTGATCTGGGCCAGCGCCTGCTCGAACGAGGCGGCGTCGTTGGCGTGAATACCTTCCACTCGCGCATCGATACGCTTGGCCAGGCCGGTCAATACCTTGCCCGGGCCCATCTCGATCTCGAGGGTAACACCGTCGTTTGCCATGCGCTCTACAGTTTCAGTCCAGCGAACCGGGCTGAACAGCTGACGCACCAAGGCTTGCTTGATGGCGGCAGGATCCTGCTCACAAGAGACGTCGACATTATTGATGACGGCGATGGCAGGAACCTTGATCTCGATCCCATCCAGGGCGGCGGCCAGCTTTTCTGCGGCCGGTTTCATCAGGGCGCAGTGGGAGGGCACGGAGACCGGCAGCGGCAGGGCACGCTTGGCACCTGACTCTTTCATCAGCACGTTGGCACGCTCGACCGCCTCTTTGTGGCCGGCGATGACCACCTGGCCCGGAGAGTTGAAGTTGACCGGAGAGACCACCTGCCCCTGGGCCGCTTTCTCACAGTTGGCAGCGATGCTCTCGTTGTCCAGACCGATGATGGCAGCCATGGCGCCAGTGCCTTCCGGTACGGCTTCCTGCATGGCCAGACCACGCAGCTCGACCAGTTTGACGGCATCGGCAAACGCCAGCGCGCCGCTGCACACCAGAGCGGAGTATTCCCCCAGGCTGTGGCCGGCCATCACGGCAGGGGTTGCCCCGCCTTGTTGTTGCCACAGGCGCCACAGCGCGACGGAGGCGGTCAACAGCGCTGGCTGGGTACGCCAGGTCTTGTTGAGATCCTCGGCCGGGCCTGCCATCACCAGGGCAAACAGGTCATAGCCCAGCACCTGGCTCGCCTCGGCGAAGGTCTCTTTAATCACTGCGTGTTGCTCGGCCAGCTCGGCCAGCATGCCGACGCTCTGGGAGCCTTGTCCCGGGAAGGCAATGGCAAATCGGGTCATCATTGATTCCTTTAAGGTAAGACGAATTCGGTAAGCGGGCGCCCGAGGACCGGGCTCCGCTCGGTATCAGAGGCGAACCAGCGCAGAGCCCCAGGCAAAACCGCCGCCGAAGGCTTCCAGCAGGACCAGCTGGCCGGGTTTGATGCGACCATCGCGCACCCCTTCATCGAAGGCGATGGGCACGGAGGCCGCGGAGGTATTGCCATGACGATCCAGGGTCAGGATCACCTTGTCGAGCCCCATGCCGAGTTTCTTGGCGGTGGCATTGATGATGCGGAAGTTGGCTTGATGGGGCACCAGCCAGTCCAGCTCGCTCGGCTCGACGTTGGCCGCAGCCAGGGTTTCGGTCACGATCTCGCTAAGGCGTGTCACCGCCACCTTGAAGACATCGTTGCCCTTCATGTACATGTAGGCTTCGAGCTCAGCACCCGGCATGCCGCGACGGGGCTGCGGCAGTTTGAGCAGCTCGCCATAACGGCCATCGGCATGCAGGTGGGTGGAGAGGATCCCAGGAGTGTCGCTGGCACCGATGACCACGGCCCCTGCCCCATCCCCGAACAGGATGATGGTGCCGCGATCCTCGGGATCGCACATACGTGACAGCACGTCCGCACCGACAACCAGCACGTGGCGAGCAGCGCCGGATTTGACGAACTGATCGGCGATGGCGAGAGCATATGTAAAGCCGGCACAGGCGGCGGCTACGTCAAACGCCGGGATCCCCGGTACGTCAAGCAGCCCCTGCAGTTCACAGGCAGCAGCTGGGAAGGCATTCTCTGCGCTGGTGGTGGCCAGCACTATCATGTCCAGATCGGCGGCAGTCAGACCTGCCGCATCAAGCGCACGCAAGGCCGCCTGATGAGAAAGGGTCGCGACGGTTTCGTCGGCTCCGGCGATACGGCGTTCACGGATCCCGGTGCGTTCCACGATCCATTCGTCACTGGTTTCAACCATCTGTTCAAGATCGGCGTTGGTACGAACCGAACTCGGCAGATAACTGCCAGTACCCAGAATTTTGCTATGCATAGAGTTTTATAAATCCCTGTCGGAAAAGACAGATTCAAGGCGATCTGCAATTTGCAATGGAAGTTGATGTCTGGCTTCTTGTGCGGCCAGCAGAATCGCATGACACAGAGCGCGGCGCTCGGCCCGCCCATGGCTTTTTACCACAATGCCGCGCAATCCTAACAGACTCGCGCCATTATACTGGTCGGGGCTCAGGTAAGAGAAACGCCGTTTGAACATAAATCCGGCGAGTCGACCAAGAAAACTGCGTTTTTTGCGCGGATATCCGGCCAGTTCGGCCATCATCCGCACCACCCCCTCCGCGGTCTTGAGCGCCACGTTGCCCACGAAACCGTCGCAGACGATCACGTCGCACTCGCCGCTGAAGATCCTGTCACCCTCGATAAAACCGACAAAATTCAGGGCGGAGCATTGGCGCAGCAACTCGGCGCTGTGGCGCACCAGGTCGTTGCCCTTGATCTCCTCCTCCCCCACGTTGAGCAGTGCCACTCTGGGTGACGGTATCCCCTCCACCTTCTCTGCAACCACAGCGCCCATCACGGCAAATTGCAGCAAGGTGTCGGCATCGCAGCTCACGTTCGCACCCAGATCCAGCATCACGGTCCGCTTTCCACTCAATGTGGGCAGCGCCTTGATGAGGGCTGGCCGGTCAACACCGGGCAAGGATTTGAGCACGCACTTGGCCATGGCCATCAAGGCACCGGTGTTGCCTGCACTGACACAGGCATCGGCAGCGCCGCTCTTGACCAGATCCAGGGTCACGCGCATGGAGGAGTCTTTCAGGGTACGTAGCGCCACGATAGGCTTTTCGCCCATGCCCACGACCTGGGAGGCATGCACGAGACGAACGCGAGGGTGATTAAGCAGGCCATGTTGCTGCAGAAGAGGGGCAGTCTGGTGTTGATCACCGACCAGAACAAGTTTTAGCTGGGGTAGAAGAGACAGTGCCTGCACGGCGGCAGGCACTGTTTCCGAGGGGCCGATATCTCCCCCCATTATGTCTAGCGCGACAGTTTGCGTAGACAAAGGCAATCCTTAAGCGATTACCTTTTTACCGCGGTAGAAACCATCGGCAGTCACGTGGTGACGACGATGAATTTCGCCACTGGTCTGATCAACAGTCAGGGCAGCGGTGGTCAGCGCATCGTGGGAACGACGCATGCCACGCTTGGCGCGGGTTTTACGGTTCTGTTGTACGGCCATGGTAGGCTAACTCCTAAAATTCACTTACGTTTGAGCGCTTCAAGAACTGCAAAGGGATTCGGCCGCTCATCAGCAGGTTCGATTTCACCCCAGGTCATCTCCATGTTTCCTCTGGGACACACATCCACCGGATGCATGGCTACTTGAGGCAACGAGAGGATGAGTTCATCCTCCAGGATTTGATGAAGATCTATCTCGCCGTTTTCGTCCAACTCAATGGGCTCATAAGCTTCCGGCAGTTCTTCCTCGTTTGTTCTTTCGAACAGCGGAGTGTAAATAAAACTAGCTTCACAAAGGTGTTCAAACGTCTCACCACAACGCTGGCAAACCAGGTCGACCTTGGCATGGGCAGTGCCTTTCATAACGGTCAACTTCTGGACATCTTTGCCAAAGTGCAGTGTGACATCCACATCACTTCGCAAGCCTTCGGTTGATTCCTCCAGCCTGGGCATCTGCGACTTTTCCACTATCCCGACATAATCGAGTAGCTTCAAGGCATTACGGACTGGATCAACCTTAACGGGCAACTTCACCTTTTGCATAGGGCGCGAATATTATAGGTCCAACAAGGGATAGTCAAAGGAAAAAGTCCTTACCGCCGATGATTTTACCTTCACAGGCCCCTGCAAGAGGAACTTGTGCTCATCGGTGGCCGATTATGCCATATCGTGCAGGATCTAGCACAGGATCCTGTTCCCCTCCCCTGTCTGTCCACCGGATGTGCTCCTTGGTGTCTCATCAGGTGGCAGAACAGCGCGGGTCGCTCCCCAGCAGGCCTGATGTCGCAGCCACTCTGGGCTCGGCTTCCATCAGTCGGCGTATGGCTTTGAAACTGCCCACGGCAGCCTTGATGGCAATGGGATTGACCAGCCAGCCCGGCAAGTTGTTGCCCGGGTTGGTATAGGTTTCGAGCCGAACGAGTGTGCTGCCATCCCGTTGGGGTAGCGCCTCCCACCGTCCGGCGCTTTCCTGGATCCGGAACAGCCCTGCATGCAATGGCAGGGCATTCGGCTCTGCCCACACCTCGAGAGTCAGGCCGCAATCGATGCGTCGACTCAAATGGGAGCGGGTGATGAGCTCCCTGTCTTGCACCGGCCAGGGAGACGCCAGGCGGGTATAGACCAGATCATCGTCGGGACCCGATCTGGCCAGCACCCTGACTTCACGGCTCTGGGGCAACCACTCTTCATGGCGCGCCGTGTTGCGCAGCACCGTTATCAGCGTGCCAGGATCGGCATTCACGCGCATCTCCAGACGTAAGGCCTGAAAAGAGGTCGGAGGATGTGGCTGGGTCCAAAGCATCACCCCCTCATCCCCCTGACGAAGTTGCCATGTTCCTGCCCAGCTGGCGAAGGAGATCAGTGCCATGACCAAGGCCGCATATCGTGTCATCACGCTCAATTCCGATCTCTTGTGTTTGTGCTGTGGTTCCATCAGCATGCATGCTTCCCGCTAATTAGGCGAGTCCCGCTCTAGACATCTCCTGTTTGCGTGGCCCCATCTGCACAGATAGAATCAACCAATTGATTTATAAATGGATATCATCAAAACATGCAGCCTTCCTTGATCCTCGCGTCCACCTCGTCCTACCGCAAGACCTTGCTGGAAAAACTCGGTCAGCCATTTCACTGTGCTGCGCCTCAAGTCGATGAGACAGCGCGACACGGAGAGACCGCGGAAGCCCTGGTCAGCAGATTGGCGTTTGCCAAGGCGAGTGCGGTTGCTGCTGATCGTGATCAAGGATTGATCATCGGTTCAGATCAGGTGTGCGTCTGTGACGGGCAGATCCTCGGCAAGCCCGGCACGGCGGAAAAGGCGGTCGAGCAGTTGCTGCAGGCCCAAGGCAAGCGCGTCATCTTTTACACCGGGCTGTGCGTGATCAATGCTGCGAATGGCCATGCCGAGCAGCTCGTCGAGCCTTTCACCGTGCATTTTCGCTCGCTCGACGAAGCCGCTATCCGTCGCTATGTGGAGGTCGAACGTCCTCTGGATTGTGCCGGCAGCTTCAAATGCGAGGGAATGGGCATCGTCTTGTTCAAGGCGCTGGAGGGGCGCGATCCCAATACCCTTGTCGGTCTTCCCCTGATAGGCTTGGTTGATCTCCTGGGTCGCCACGGCCTGGCTCTGCCATAACAAGAACTCTGCCATGAAAAACGGGAGCCAAGGCTCCCGTTTTTCATGGCTGTCAGCGTGGCAGCTTGGCGAGAAACGCCTCAAGTTCCGGTGACAATGGTGCTTCCACCTGGATCTCCCGATCATCCACCGGATGAGTAAAGGTGAGCTTCCAGGCGTGCAGGAACAGACGCTTTAGCCCCTGCCCTCGCATCTTTTCATCAAAACCGGCCTCACCATATTTGTCATCGCAGGCGATGGGATGGCCGGCGTGCTGGGTGTGGACACGGATCTGGTGAGTACGGCCAGTGATGGGGCTGCACTCGACCAGGGTCGCCTCGGCAAACTGACGTGCAATCCGGAACCGGGTCTCGGAGGGCTTGCCATCGCTGCTGACCCGTACCACCCGCTCGCCGGATTGCAGATCATTTTTGCGAAGTGGCGCATTGACCACCTTGACGTGGGGTTGCCACTGGCCGCGCACCAGCGCCAGATACTGCTTGCGCATGGTCTTGACCCGCAGCTGCTCGTGCAGGCTGCGCAGAGCACTGCGCTTCTTGGCAACCAGCAGTACGCCGGAGGTGTCGCGATCCAGCCGGTGCACCAGTTCGAGGAAACGGGCTTCGGGGCGCAGGGCACGCAGCCCTTCGATGACGCCAAAACTGAGGCCGCTGCCGCCGTGCACTGCCATGCCGGACGGCTTGTTGAGCACTATCATGGCGTCGTCTTCAAACAGGATCTGGCTCTCCAGACGCTGGATGCTGCCGAGGTTGGCAGAAGGCAACTCATTCTTCTCGGCCACACGCACGGGGGGCACCCGCACCTCGTCACCGGCACAAAGCTTGTATTCCGGTTTGATGCGCTTCTTGTTGACCCGCACCTCCCCTTTTCGAAGGATGCGATAAATCAGGCTCTTGGGGACGCCCTTTAACTGAGTCTTGAGAAAATTGTCGATGCGCTGCCCGTCATGCTCAGCTTCGATGGTGAGCAGCTGCACTTGTTGATGTATCTGTGTCATGGCGCGGATTTTAACACCGCCGACAGCCCTTGGCTGCATGCTTTGTTAAAAAATGGCGTCTTGCTATAAAAGTGGTTTAAATGGGATAATAAACAAGGTTTTGTCATTGTGTTCAAGCCTTGTACTAAGTGGCCAAAATGTATGCCACCCAATCCCGAAACACCGTGTATACAAGAACATGACGGTTCCCGGGTGCGAGGTACAACGCATGGAGAACACAAACAGAGCCGACGTAAATTGTCTCCACATCGGTATCCTTAATTCACGCCCTCTCGAGAAGGCTGAACCAGAGTGCCCTTAGTTTGCGCCTCATGCATACCCCAACCGGGAGGTTGCCCCAGCATGCTGAAGACCCGAGGCCGGCGCCGGCAGGACCCAGTGGAGGAATCAAAATGACAAAATAATGAGAACTCAATGAAAAGAATGCTAATCAACGCGACTCAGGAAGAAGAGTTGCGCGTAGCGCTGGTTGACGGACAACAGCTCTACGATTTGGATATTGAAAGTCCGGGACACGAGCAGAAAAAAGCGAACATTTACAAGGGCAAGATCACCCGAGTAGAACCCAGTCTCGAAGCTGCTTTTGTTGACTATGGCGCCGAACGCCACGGTTTCCTGCCGTTAAAGGAAATCGCCCGCAATTACTTCCCCTCCGGTTACTCCTATCAGGGTCGTCCCAATATCAAAGAAGTGGTCCGCGAAGGCCAGGAAGTGATTGTCCAGATCGACAAGGAAGAGCGTGGTACCAAGGGTGCAGCCCTCACCACCTTCATCAGTCTGGCTGGCAGCTACCTGGTGCTGATGCCGAACAACCCCCGTGCCGGCGGCATCTCCCGTCGCATCGAGGGTGACGAGCGGACCGAGCTGAAGGAAGCCCTGAGCGGACTGACCGTGCCGGACGGCATGGGCCTCATCGTGCGCACTGCCGGTGTGGGCAAGTCCCCGGAAGAGCTGGAGTGGGATCTGAACGTTCTGCTCAATCACTGGGACTCCATCCACAAGGCGTCACAACAACGTTCCGCTCCGGTGCTCATTCACCAGGAGAGCAACGTCATCGTGCGCGCCATCCGTGACTATCTGCGTCGCGATGTGGGCGAGATCCTGATCGACAACCCGGTCATCTTCGAGCGCGCCAAGTCGCATATCGAGCTGGTCCGCCCCGATTTCCTCAATCGCGTGAAGCTGTACAAGGGCGATGTCGCCCTGTTCAACCACTTCCAGATCGAGAGCCAGATCGAATCGGCCTTCCAGCGCGAAGTGCGCCTGCCCTCCGGCGGCAGCATCGTCATCGACCCGACTGAAGCACTGACCTCCATCGATATCAACTCCTCCCGCGCCACCAAGGGCGGCGATATCGAAGAGACCGCCCTGCAGACCAACCTGGAAGCGGCCGACGAGATCGCCCGCCAGCTGCGCCTGCGTGACCTGGGTGGCCTGATTGTCATCGACTTCATCGACATGACCCCGGTTCGCAATCAGCGCGAAGTGGAAAACCGTCTGCGTGAAGCTGTGCATCAGGATCGTGCCCGCATCCAGCTGGGCCGTATCTCCCGTTTCGGTCTGCTGGAGATGTCTCGCCAGCGTCTGCGTCCCTCCCTCAACGAGTCCAGCAGCCATATCTGCCCCCGTTGCCAGGGTCAGGGGGTCATCCGTGACAATGAATCCCTCGCCCTGTCCATCCTGCGTCTCATCGAAGAAGAGGCCATGAAGGACAATACCGAGCAGGTGCATGCCCAGGTGCCGGTCGATGTGGCCGCCTATCTGCTCAACGAGAAGCGTACCTCCATCGCCAATCTGGAACAGCGCAATGATGTACGTGTCTACATCATTCCGAACCAGCATCTGGAAACCCCGCACTACGAAGTGACCCGCATCCGTCAGAACGAGATCCCGGAAGCGGCCAGCTACGAGCTCAAAACCGAGATTGCCAAGCCGGTCTACCAGCCGCGCCAGGCTCAGGTAGTCGAGCGTGAACAACCGCTGCTGCAAGGGTTTGCCCCTGCTCCTCAGCCGGTTGCGCCCGCCGCCCCGGCTCCTGTTGCGACTCCCGCTCCGGTTGCAGAACAGGTTGGCTTCTTTGGCAAGCTGGCCAAGGCCTTCTCCGGCCTGTTTGGTGCCTCCTCCGATGCGGCTCCGGCCGAGGTGAAGGCGCCTGCCGACAAACCGGCCGCCCAGCGCGAAGCTCGCAAGGATGACGGGCACCGTCACCAGCGCGATGAATCCCGCAGCCGTGGTCAACGTGGCCGTCGCGATGACAACCGCGGCAGTCGCAATGCCGAGGCCGGCGAGAAGCGTGAAGGCGCAGCCAGCCGCGAGAGCAGTGATCGCAATCGTCGCCCGCGCAAAGAGCGTGAGCCTCGTCAAGAGCGGGAACCCCGTGGCGAAGTGCGCACCGAACAGCGCATGGAGCGTGAGCCTCGCGAACCCCGCCAGGAGCGCGAACCTCGTGCCCCGCGTCCGGCTCGTGAACCTCGCGCCCCCCGCGAACCCCGTGCCGAGGTGATCGTCGAGGCGGTTGATACCGTTGATACTGCGGTCGCCAGCGCTGAACCGCGTCAGGAAAAAGAGCAAAAAGTGGCCGAGCGCCGCGAACGTCGCCAACTGCGCAAGCAGATCCGTGTCGATGTCGCCGCGACCGACACCCCTGCCCTGCCGACTGACGAGCAAATCACCGATGTCGCCGACGTGCAAGCCGCCGCTGCTGAGCAACAAGAAGAGCAAGGCGAAGGTCAGCGTCGTTCCCGCCGTACCCCGCGCAATCAGCGCATCGAAGGGCAACGTCGCAAGCGCATCAACGAAGAGGCTCGTGGCCAGCGTGAAGAGGAAGCACAAGGTGAAGTGCAGCTGACTACCGCGGCCCAGGCCGATGCGGCTCAGGTGAAGGTGGAAGAACCGGTTGTGCCTGTCATCACCATTCCGAGCGCAGAAGCGGTTGCTGCCGCCCTGCAGGCCTCCGCCGCACTAACCGAACACGTGGTGGCTGAAGCCGTTGCTGAGGAAGCGGCAGAGCAAGCACTGGCAGCCCAGGCTGTGGATGCGCCCTCCACTGACGAAGTTGAGCAGGCTGCGCAAGCAGACGCTGAACCCGTCGCCGAAGTGGCAGTTGTCGAACCCGAGATGGTCGAACCTATCGTCAACACCGCCTCTCATGACGAACCTGTCGCCGTGATCGACGCTGTCGAGCAGACCCAACAAGTTGAGGCCATTCCAGAAGAGGTTGCACCGGTTGCTGAAGCGGCACCTGTCGTGATCGCTGAGGAGACGGCCACCGCCGAGGCGGAGGTCGTCGAGATGCCGGCTGCCGTGGTGCAAACCGAGCCAGCAACCAGCCCCGAAGTGAAGGTCAGCAAGGGTGCCGGTGTATTGGCCCGTGCCCGCAAGGCTTATGCCCCCATGGCAACGCCGGCTGCAGCTCCTGCCCCGACACCCCGTGAACCCGTGGAGTACGCTCCCCTGGTACGCAGTGAAGTCGTGACCTCCGGTCGCCACGGTGGCAGCACCGCTGCCAGCAACGTTGCAACCAGCCCGGCCGGTCGCCCCTGAGCAGACTCGTTAGTCTGAATGAAGAGCCACACATCGTGTGGCTCTTTTTTTGTCTCTTTATTGGGGCTGACATCGCCTTGCTCTCCCTCCCTGCCCGTTCGATATCCGCCGCTTTCACGATGTTCAGCGGCCACACACACTCAGTCCAAGCAAGACGTGAATAACACACCAGACAGAGGATTCATCTCTGTCAAAACATCACGACATGCCCTGCTTTGTCGACAGGGTCCGTGCATTGACAGCATATGAAGCCATTGGCAAACAGTCTGGCAGCGTTCCCCTTTGGTAGCACAGTCGGTGTGTTCAGTGGTGGCTGAGACAACCCAGGTTGAACGGGAATGCCAGACATAGGGCAACCTGTGGCACTCTTCACTCTCATCATTTCTGGTGAGGATCATAGACCCGTTGAACGCCCTCCCTTCAGCTTCACGTGCAAGGGTCGGCTCGTAACAAGGCGTCACACAGGCAGGTTCCCCTCACTGTGCACAACGAGTGGTTGAGGGATGTAGAGAAGCTAAAGAGGTGATAGATAATGTCATTCAACTTCTTGTCTGATGGCATATAGCTATTACTCATTGAACTATTGCCGCATGACGTGACATTCACCAGGCAACAAAAAAGGGCCCGAAGGCCCTTGTTTCATTTCCAATGACTGTCGCGCTTATCCGCCAAAGAGATGGTTGTTCAGCAGGAAGAGACCGCCGGAGAGCAGCATGGTGAGCGGCAACGTCAGCACCCAGGCCAGCAGAATGGTCTTGATGGTCTGGCTCTGCAGGCCGGACTTGTTGGCCACCATGGTCCCCGCCACCGCGGAGGAGAGAATGTGGGTGGTGGACACCGGCATCCCGGTCAGACTCGCAATCCCGATGGACGCGGCGGCCGTGATCTGGGCTGCAATGCCCTGGCTGTAGGTCATGCCGGAGGAACCAATCTTCTCCCCTACCGTGTAGACGATACGACGCCAGCCCACCATGGTGCCGCAACCGAGCGCCAGCGCGATGGACACGATGACCCAGGTCGGCGCATATTCGGCCGTGGCGGTCAGATCCTTGCGCCATTTGGCAAGATCGGTCAACTCCTTGGCCGGCAGCGGCAATTTGGAGACCTTGCGGGCAGTGTCGTCGATGCACAGCAGCAGACGACGCACCTCGCGGCGATCCACCAGATTCATCTCCTCGTAGGTGCGCACTTGGCCCAGACGCTTGTCGAGGGTCGCCATGGCCTGCAGGGCCTCCCCTGCCGCACAGTGGCTCATCAGCTCCTCCTGGGCTTTGGCAGGGACACTGAAGTTCACCAGATGGGAGACCTGATCCTGGTTACGCTGGTAGATCTCCATAATGCGCTGGTTGGCATCCTGGGTTCTGTCCAGATCATAGGAGCGGCTGTTCATGTCCAGCGCAAAATAGGCAGGCGCCATGCAGATCAGCACCAGCATCACCAGACCGATGCCTTTCTGACCATCGTTGGAGCCGTGCACGAAGCTCACCCCCATTGCGGAACAAATCAGAGTGACACGTGCCCAGAACGGTGGATGCTTCTTGCCGTCCACCAGCAGGCGCTCTTCCGGGGTCTTGTGGATCTTGCTGCCAAGCCATACGCGCTTCATGGCGAACAGCAGCAGGGCGGCAATGATGAAGCCCACGGTGGGAGAGATGATGAGAGAGAGCATGATGTCGATGGCTTTGCCGACGTTGATACCCTCTTTCAGGGGTTGATGGCTGATCAGGGCATAGGCGCCGCCTACCCCCAGGATGGAACCGATCAGGGTGTGGGAGCTGGATGCCGGAATACCGAAGTACCAGGTTCCCAGGTTCCAGACGATGGCCGAGAACAGCAGGGAGAACACCATGATCAGACCCTGGGTAGAGTCCATGCCAAGCAGCAGATCGATGGGCAGCAGGTGAACGATGGCATAGGCCACCCCCAATCCACCCAGCATGACACCGGCGAAATTGAACAGACCGGAAGCCACCACCGCCATATGAGCCGGCATCGCCTTGGTATAGATAACCGTTGCTACCGCGTTGGCGGTATCGTGAAAGCCGTTGATGAATTCATAGGCCAGCACAAAAAAAACGGCCAATACCAAACCGATTGACCACCACAAACCCAAACCACTAAACATTTCAAACATAAAAACGAACCTGTTTATGAGTTGCGGCGGATTATGCCAGAAGGCTCGATGCGCCATACCCGTTGTTGAAATATTTCAGCAAAAAAAAAAAAGGGCATTCCGTCAGAAAATGTCTTATGGCCTGTAGGAACGGGGCTTGTCGAGGATTAATTTAAGTCCATTCCATTGCTGTGGATAGGCGTCAATCAAAGCCTAAGCATAGCTCGATGTCCCGAAAAAGGCCGCTTTCAACCCGCTCGGCACGTCCGTTTCCTTTTGTCAGATATAAAAGAGGGTGCCCTGGCACCCTCCTCGATAGACAAGCCGCACGGTGCGGGGGTCAATCCTGGTTGATCCGGCTGGCCACAGCCCCTTGCTGACTCTTGTATTTGGCATTTTCCCGTTTGTTGTACGGGCGAGCCGCAGTACCTGACAGCATCTCGAAGTTCAGGGCACCGATCTTCATCTTGGGACGCAGGGCCAGAGGCAACTTGCCGCCGTTGTAAAACTCCAGCACGATGCGACCGGACCAGCCCGGATCGATGCGGTGGGCGGTGACGTGTACCATGAGGCCGAGGCGCGCCAGGGAGGAGCGACCATCCAGCCAGCCGACGATATCGGCGGGCAAGGTAACCGATTCATAGGTCACCGCCAGCGCCAGCTGACCCGGGTGCAGATAGAAGGCTTCACCGTCCGGCACGTGGATCTCCTCGCTCATCACCAGCTCGATGGCATCGGCCATCTCGGCACTGGTACCGCCAAGGTCGATATAAGGCGCGGTATGATCGCGAAACACCCGAAACTCGTTGCCCAGCAGCACATCGACGCTGACGCCGCTGATCCGCTCAACACCGGGCCTCGGCTCGATGACGATCTTGCCTTCATCCAGGTGCCGTTCGATATCGGTATCACAAAGACGCATTCTGCGACTCTCCTGACAAAAGATTCATTAAAAAAAGCCGGGCATCACCCGGCTTGTTTTCTCTCAACCAATCAACATATGGCGGATACGCGCCTTGAGCATGTCGATGGCGATGCGGTTCTTGCCGCCACGGGGCACGATCACGTCAGCATACTGCTTGGACGGGTCGATGAACTGCATGAACATGGGACGCACAGTCTTCTGATACTGCTTGAGCACGGAGTCCATGGTACGACCGCGCTCCTGCACATCGCGCACCAGACGGCGCAGCAAACAGATGTCGAGCGGGGTATCCATGAAGATGGAGGCGTCCATCAGTTCGCGCAGGCGGCTGTCAGTCAACAGCAGTATCCCTTCGAGGATGATGACACGGCGCGGTGCAAAGGTAGTGACCTCGGTCATGCGCGTGTGCTCGGTATAGGAGTACTGGGGGATGTTGACCGCCTCCCCTTGCGTCAGCTGGGTCAGATGCTGCACCAGCAGATCGTGATCCAGGGCATTGGGGTGGTCATAGTTGGTCTTGACCCGCTCTTCCATGGTCAGGTGGGTCTGATCACGGTAGTAGCAATCCTCGGTGATCACACCAATCTGACCCGCTCCCAGCTCGGCCACCAGCTCTTCATAGATGGTTTGGGCGATAAGACTCTTGCCGGACGCGGATGCACCAGCAATACCGATGATCACGCAGGAATGTTGAGTATCAGACATTGAAAATACCTAAAGAGAAGAGCACTGGGGATTGTTTAAACCGATCCATTATATGAAAAAGGGGTGGCCATGCCCACCCCAAATCCGTCCCCATTGGCCGAACGCCGATTATTCGTCCAGCGCCACCGTGTAGAGCGGGGTCGCAATCGGTTTTGCACTGAAATAGAGCTCGGCCCCTACCCGGCGAGCCAGTTTCAGGTAAGTCTGTGACAGCTCGCCATCCGGCGCACCGAACACGGTGGGGCAGCCGTCATCCATGTGCTGGCGAATGTCGATATGCAGCGGCAACTGACCAAGCAGCGCCACGTGATACTGCTCCGCCATCTTCTGGCCACCGCCGGTACCGAACAACGGCTCGTGATGCCCGCAGGCGCTGCAGACGTGGTAACTCATGTTCTCGACGATGCCAAGCACAGGCACATTGACCTTGTTGAACATAGCAATCCCTTTGCGGGCATCTGCCAGCGCCACATCCTGGGGCGTCGTGACGATCACCGCCGCCGTGGTGGGCACCTGCTGGGCCAACGTCAGCTGGATATCGCCAGTGCCCGGGGGCATGTCCACCACCAGGTAGTCCACCTCGCCCCAGCGGGTCTCGTGCAGGATCTGCCCGAGTGCCTTGCTCGCCATGGGACCGCGCCAGATGGTGGCATCCTGCTCGGCCACCAGATAACCGATGCTGTTGCTCTTGATGCCGCAGGCCATCACCGGCTCCATCAGCTTGCCATCAAAGCTGACAGGGCGCTCCTTGAGGGTCCCCGTCATGGTCGGGATGGAGGGGCCATAGATGTCCGCATCCAGCAGGGCGACCCGCGCCCCCTCTTTTTGCAGCGCCAGCGCCAGGTTGACCGCGGTAGTGGACTTGCCCACCCCTCCCTTGCCGGAGGCAACCACCAGGATATTGCGGATCCCCTGCACCGCCGCCAGTTGCTGCGCGCGGGGCATGCTGGCCACGTCTATCTCCCCCGTCCAGTCGATGCGGGTCGCACCGGTTGCGCTGCGCAGCCGGGCATCGAACTCCTCTTTGATCTGTTCAAACAGGGACTGGCCGGCAAAGGGCAGCACCAGCGTGATGGCCAGGGTCTGTTCGTGCCGCTCGACGGAACGCACAAAACCGGCCGCGACCAGATCCTTGCCCCATCCTGCCGGCTTAAATTCGGCCAGGATCTGTTTTACTGAATCAATCACCATTAACTCCCCATTATGTTGTCGTTATGCTGAGGTGAACGGTTACCGCACAAAAATCAGTGGCTTGCCGACGTCATCGTGATGCCGCCAGTCAGGGCACCGGGGGCCACAACCCTAGGCAGGCCGCCCCCAATTCGGGTAACATGCACGGCACTGTATCATCCCAACAGGCACATAAAGAACGTATTATGGCAACTGATCCTCGTAGAATGCTGGTAACCTGCGCCCTCCCCTATGCCAACGGCTCCATCCATCTCGGCCACATGCTGGAACACATCCAGGCCGATATCTGGGTTCGTTATCAGCGAATGCGTGGCCATCAGGTGCATTTCGTCTGTGCCGACGATGCCCACGGTACGCCCATCATGCTCAAGGCTCAGCAGATGGGGATCTCGCCGGAAGAGATGATTGCCGCCGTCTCCCAGGAGCACCAGGGGGATTTTGCCGGTTTCAACATCAGCTTCGACAACTACCACTCCACCCACAGCGACGAGAACCGCGAGCTGGCGGGCGTGATCTATGGCCGCCTCAAAGAGTCCGGCAAAATCAAGATCCGCACCATCTCCCAACTGTTCGATCCGGAAAAATCCATGTTCCTGCCGGATCGCTTCGTCAAGGGCACCTGCCCCAAGTGCAAGTCCCCCGATCAGTACGGTGACAACTGCGACGCGTGCGGCGCCACCTACAGCCCGACCGAGCTGATTGATCCGAAATCCGCCGTCTCCGGTGCGACCCCGGTGATGAAGGACTCAGAACACTACTTCTTCGACCTGCCCCAGTTCGAAGCCTGGCTCGCCGACTGGGTACGCGGCTCCGGCGCCATCCAGGAAGAGATGGCCAACAAGATGCAAGAGTGGTTCGAAAGCGGCCTGCAGCAGTGGGACATCACCCGTGACGCCCCCTACTTCGGCTTCGAAATTCCCGGTGCCCCCGGCAAGTACTTCTATGTCTGGCTGGACGCCCCCATCGGCTACATGGCGTCGTTCAAGAACCTGTGCAACAAGCGCGGCGACATCGACTTCGACAGCTACTGGAAAGCGGACTCCGACGCCGAGCTCTATCACTTCATCGGCAAGGACATCGCCTACTTCCACTGCCTGTTCTGGCCGGCCATGCTGGAAGGCGCGAACTTCCGCAAGCCGACCAAGGTCAACGTGCACGGCTATGTGACCGTCAACGGCGCCAAGATGTCCAAGTCCAAGGGCACCTTCATCAAGGCGTCCACCTATCTCAAGCACCTAGATCCGGAGTGCCTGCGTTACTACTACGCCGCCAAGCTCAACAGCCGCATCGACGATCTGGACTTGAACCTCGAAGACTTCGTCTCCCGCGTCAACGCCGATGTGGTCAACAAGCTGGTCAACCTGGCCTCTCGCAACGCCGGCTTTATCGCCAAGCGTTTTGACGGCAAGCTGGCCGCCACCTGCGCCGAGCCCGCACTCTACGCCGAGTTTGCCAACGCCAGCGCCAGCATCGCCGAAGCCTATGAAGCGCGCGAATTCAGCCGAGCCATCCGCGAGATCATGGCCCTGGCCGACAAGGCCAACCGCTATGTGGACGACAAGGCTCCCTGGGTCATCGCCAAGCAGGAAGGGGCGGATGCCGAGCTGCAAGCCGTCTGCTCCGTCGGCATCAACCTGTTCCGCGTGCTGATGGCCTACTTGAAGCCCGTCATGCCGCAACTGGCCGAGCGCGCCGAAGCCTTCCTCGGCGAGACCCTGACCTGGGACGGCATCGCCGCCCCTCTGGTCGACCACGGCGTCGCTCCCTTCAAGGCGCTCTTCTCCCGCATCGAGTCCGCCAAGGTGGATGCCATGGTGGAAGCGTCCAAGGAAGATCTCGCCAAGGAGCAGAGCAAGAAACCGGCAGGCCCCCTGGTGGACGATCCCATCAGCGAGACCATCACCTACGACGACTTTGCCAAGATTGACCTGCGGGTGGCGCTGATCAAAAAGGCCGAAGCGGTGCCGGAAGCCGAGAAGCTGCTGAAGTTGCAGCTGGACATCGGCGGCGAAACCCGTCAGGTGTTTGCCGGTATCAAGTCTGCCTACAACCCGGAAGATCTGGAAGGCAAGCTGACCGTGATGGTGGCCAACCTGGCCCCGCGCAAGATGCGCTTTGGCATGTCCGAAGGCATGGTGCTGGCGGCAGGTCCAGGTGGCAAGGATCTCTGGATCCTCGAGCCCCAGGAAGGTGCCCAGCCGGGCATGCGCGTGAAGTAATACGCCTCTTCCCGGACAGTCCCAATAAAAAGAGAGGCCAATGGCCTCTCTTTTTTTACCTTGTGGGGTGCTTACTGCCCGCTCTGCAGCAATGCCATGCGAAGGCCGACCAGCTCCGCCTGATGGCAATCCAGTTGCAGTAGTTGGCAGCGGATCTCTGTTTTCAGGGCTCGCCGTTGCTGGCCTCGCCCCGTTTCGCCCCCAAGGCGTCTTAGCCATTGGCGCCTGTCCTGCAATTGCCCAAGCCGCTCCTGCCAGCTCACCAGCATGGACAACCAGGCCGGATCCCCTCCCCCCTGTGCCGTCAGCAGCTCCATCCCGTAGCGCGCCTGTTTCAGCACCAGACGCAGCCGGTGCCAGCACCGAAGTTTCGCCCTGATGCCCACAGGAAGGGAGGTGGTCTTCGCCAGTGCATCCGACAGTGACAGCGCCAGATGCAGCCGAAACAGCGGCAAGAGATCGACACCGACGGGTACCTCTTCCAGTCGGGCCAGCCAACGGGCCAGCGGGCCGGTCAACAGGGGGACCCGTGGCAAGCGGCTCTGCCGAAGCGAGCCACCATGATGCTGCGCATAGACCTGGGCATCGCGCAGGGCGGAGAGCGTACCGACGGCACGGGTCAATCGCAGCTCCAGCTCGGGCTCATGAATGAGGGGTCGCCACAGGGCGAGCAGCGCCAGCAGGCGACGGGCCGCGATCCGGTAGGCATGCACCTCTTCCATCCCCTTGTGCTGGCGCAGTGCCAGGGCCGCCCCCCGATATTGCCCAACGAGCCGGTTGGCCTGCGCAATCCCGCTCTCCCCCATGAACCCTCCCGGCTAGTTGGTATGAAAACCGGTTCCAGTGGGTGGCAACGCCTGGGTGCACTCCATTCGGGTGACGGTGGCGGTTCGGGGCCCGTGCTCAAGCCAGCCCAGCATCATCTGTACCTTCTGTTCGGGACCGGCAATCAGGATTTCCACCGAACCATCTTCCAGGTTGTAGGCATGCCCCCGCAGCCCCAGTTGCAGCGCCCGCTCCCGGGTGAAGTAGCGAAACCCCACCCCCTGAACCTGACCCCACACCCGCACGACAAACGATTGCTCTCCCATTTATCACACCTTTCCCTTAAGTAATTTTTCCCCGGGGCGATAATGAGCGCGACACTCTCTTCCCCTTGCAGGACGCAATACCATTATGAAAGAAGTAAAGTTTCGGTGGGTTGACCGTTATCTCATTCACCTCACGATCAGCGAGAAATTTCTCATCACCTTCTGGTGCCCCCTGGTGTTCATCGCCTTCCTCACCTGGTATCTGCTGGCCGACGGCCATGATCAGGCGATGCAGCTCAGAGTGGATCAGCTAAAAGGGCGGGTCGAGACCACGGCCCAGCTGGTGAGCCAGCAGCCGACCCTTACCCTGCCCGCGGATCTCGTACTCACGCCTGGCGCCGCCACCGGCCTTAGCCAGCAGGGGAACGTCTATCGCTATGGCGCCAGCGCAGGTCAGGCGGGCGTCGTCTCCGGCACCCTGGATACGAGTCACTACGCCCTCTGGGATGGCCAGGGCACTACCCTGACCATCATCGCAGTGCTGGCCGCCCTGCTGGCCCTCATCACCCACTATCTGATGACCTTTGTCTCGGGGGCCCTCTACTCCACCAACAAGGCATTGCAGACGGTAGCGAACGGCGATCTCACCTTCCGGCTCAATTTCTTCCCGGTGCGCGACGAGTTCTCCATTCTGGCGGGCAGCATCGACACCTTCACCGACCGCCAGCACAAGATAGTGCAACTGGTGGAAGAGTCCGCCGATGCCCTTACCCTGGCCGCAGACGAATTTCGCGAGCATGCCAGCGACGGCGAGCAGCTTGCCCGCGCCCAGCGACAGCACATGGACTCCCTGGCCGCCGCCATGGAGCAGATGTCCGCCGCCATCCGGGAAGTGGCCCGCAACGCCAACGACACCCTGCTGCAAACCCGCCAGTCCAGCGACGAGGCGACTCACGGGGCACAACGGGTGGCACGCACCATCACCGCCATCCGCACCCTGGCAGACGAGATTGGCAATGCATCGGGCGCGGTCGAGCGGCTGACTCACAACGCCAATCGCATCAACGAAGTGGTCAACGTCATCAACGCCATCTCCCAGCAAACCAACCTGCTGGCCCTCAATGCCGCCATCGAGGCCGCCCGGGCTGGTGAACAGGGACGCGGCTTTGCGGTGGTGGCCGACGAGGTGCGCACCCTCGCCAGTCGCACTCAGCAGGCCACGGTGGAGATCCAGCAGATGATCGAGGAGCTCCAGGCCGGTACCGGGGCGCTGAACGACATCATGGAGAAGACGGTGGGGCGCGCGACCGACAGCCAGCAGCTCATCACCGAGGTGGGCATGGACATCGAGCGGCTCAGCAACCACAGCGATGCGGTGCTGGAGATGAGCACCCAGATCGCCACCTCCAGCGAAGAGCAGAGTTCGGTGGCCGAAGAGATCACCCGCAACCTCGACAAGGTGCGCCACGAGGCAAGCCGGGTGGAGGAGTCCGCCAGCGCGGCGGTCGCCGGCACCACCGGCCTCAAGGGAACCGCCAGCGAACTCGGTCAGGCGCTCACCGGCCTGCGGATCTGACCACTCCGGCAGGCCATCGTCCAGATGGCCTGCCATGTCTGGGCCAGGCGCTGGGGACGTGCTAAACAGCCCGTTCGACCCTGACCGCGTGTGGATGCACGGATCCCGGTAGACGCGGCTTGCGTGCCTACCCTCACAGCCCCTACTATATGCCCCCTTCTTTTCTACCATCGGCAACTACCCATGAGCGCTTCCATCTATCTCGTCAAAGGCCGCGAAAAATCCCTGCTGCGTCGCCACCCCTGGATCTTCTCCAAGGGCATTGAGCGGGTGCAGGGCAACCCCGTTGACGGCGATACCGTCGAGATCTTCACCCATGACGGCAAATGGCTCGCCCGTGGCGCCTGGTCCGGCAGCTCCCAGATCCGTGCCCGGGTCTGGACCTTCGATAAGGATGAGAGCGTCGATCTCGACTTCTTCATCCGTCGCCTCAAATATGCGCAGGAGTCCCGTGACGGGCTCATCAAGCGTCAGGGCCTCACCGGCTATCGCCTCTGCGCCGCCGAATCCGACGGTCTGCCGGGCCTCACCATCGACCGCTACGCCGACTTCCTGGTGTGCCAGATCCTCTCCGCCGGTGCCGAGTTCCAGCGCGAGCTGATCACGCAAGCCCTGCGTACCCTCTACCCCGAGTGCAGCATCTATGAGCGCTCCGACGTGGCCGTGCGCAAGAAGGAAGGGCTGAAGGAGCGCACCGGCGTCATCCATGGCGAGACCCCGACCGACCCCGTGGTCATCGAGGAGAATGGCGGCGTCAAGATCCTGGTAGATATTCGCAACGGTCACAAGACGGGTTTCTATCTGGATCAGCGGGATAACCGCCTTGCCGCAGCGAAATACACTGAAGGCAAGCGGGTGCTCAACTGCTTCTGCTACACCGGCGGTTTCGGGGTCTATGCCCTCCAGGGCGGTGCCAAGGAGGTAGTCAACGTCGATCTATCCCAGAATGCGCTGGACATCGCCCGCCAGAACGCCGAACTGAACGGTCTCGATACCAGCAACACCCAGTTCGTGCGTCACGACGTCTTCAATCTCTTGCGCGAATATCGCGAGAAGGGCGAGAAGTTCGATGTCATCGTGCTGGATCCGCCCAAGTTTGCCGAGAGCAAGGCCCAGCTGCTGGGCGCCTGCCGCGGCTACAAGGACATCAACATGCTGGCCTTCCAGCTGCTGGCACCGGGTGGCGTGCTCTTGACCTACTCCTGTTCCGGCCTGATGGAGCAGAGCCTGTTCCAGAAGATAGTGGCCGATGCGGCCCTCGATGCCGGCCGCGACGCCCAGATCCTGGAGCTCCTCTCCCAGGCATCCGATCACCCCATCGGCACCGCCTATCCGGAAGGCTTCTACCTCAAGGGGCTGGTGGTACGCGCCCGTTAAGCCGATCAGACCTGCGCTGCCCCCCTTGTCCCCGGTTCCAGTTCCGGGTCCGGCAAGCCATCAAGAAGCCCGCGATCGTAGCGGGCTTTTTTTATGCGGCCGCCAAAGAGACAACCTCCCCCCCGACTTTGCCACCAACAGCGATTGCTGCCCCCATCCCTCCTCTTCGACTGACGACAGCCATCCTCAATCAAAGGTTGCCGCATCGTTAACCCGATTCTCATCTCTCTTTCACTACACAACCCACCAGCAGAGACATGCCCGGCATTTGTTTTATGCAAAAGCATGAAATATTACGCATCAACATTAAAAAATCCTCGGGGAAATATCAGCCATAAACGCATACCCACTCATTTGAATGAATATTGCTGTTTTCCCCTGCAATGGATCACGCCATGCCCCTGTCCGCCTCGCACATTGCCTGGGGCGACAATACTCGCCCACCACAAGTCATCCCGCTCAATCACGCGCTGGCGCGCCCAGCGGGAAGTAGTGTCGAAATGGCCTCGCCTCCTCTACCACCCGCACGATGGAGGGATGATTGAGCAGACGGGCGCGATAGGCACGCAGACGGCCATAGCCAGCCGGGATCTCGTGGGCCCAGTCGGCGTAGAAGAGCGAGGGGGCTGCGGCGCAATCGGCCAGCGTAAAGTCTGCGCCGGCAATCCAGTGGCGTCCTTCCAGTCGCTGATCAAGCCAGGGGTAGATCTGATTGAGCAGCTCGCGGGCCTCCACTACGCCATAGCGGTCGCGATCAGCGGCCGGGCGCATTGCATCCAGCACCACTTTTTGCATCGGCGTCATCACATAGTTGTCGAAGACGCGATCCAGCATATGCACCTCCAGACCCGCATCGCCAGGCGGGATCAGGCTGACGGGGCCCGGATGGTGCGCCTGCAGATGGGCGACGATGGTGCTGCTCTCGAGGATGCAGCGACCATCATCCAGCAACATCGGGAAGCGCTTGAGTGGCCAGAGGGCGGCAAGTTCGGCGCTCGCCTCCGGCTCTTCGAGATTCCGGTACTCGAACGGGGTGGCATTCTCGTAGAGAGCGATCAGCACTTTCTGGCTGTAGGAAGAAAAGGGGTGGGCATAGAGTTTCATGGGGATGTTCCTGACGCTCAGAGGGATGACTTCCCTAGTCTAGATCCCCTCTCTATTTTCGATGCGTCCCTATCCCATGCTGGTTTTAGGATGATAAACGCCCATTCATGACGGCAATCACACTCGTATGACTCTCTTTTAGGTAGGGTGATCCCGCCTGTGGCCGCCAAGCCGGGGCAGCCGACTCATCAGGGTTGATGAGCGGCACCACAACAAAAATTGATGTCAGGCCAAGCTGAACATCATCAAGGATCCCGTCATGAATCAATCATTGCCGCTGTTGACGCCGCTGCGGGGCATCGCTGCCCTGATGGTGGTGCTGTTCCATGCCCGCTTGCTGCTCTTTCCCCAGTGGATGGAGTCGATCGCAGGCCACACCCAACTCATCGAGAACGGCTACCTCTGGGTCGATCTCTTCTTTATTTTGAGCGGGCTGGTGCTGGCCCACGTCTACGGGGAGGCCTTCGCCCGCACGCCCCGCACCATCGGTTATGGCCGCTTCCTCTGGCTGCGGCTGACCCGGGTGTATCCCCTCTACCTGGTGACCCTGCTGCTGCTGGTAGGCTGGGAGCTCTACAAGGCCCACCACGGGATTGGCTTCTACGCCGGCCCCCTGTTCAAGATGTGGGAGTGGGAAGGAATGCCTCCGTTCGGCTCACCCTTTACCCCCGCCGAGGCGCTGCCAAGCAGCCTGTTGCTGCTGCAGGTGGTGACCGATCACGGATTGACCTGGAACTTCGCCGCCTGGTCGCTCAGCGTGGAGTGGATTAGCTATCTGCTGTTTCCGCTGCTCATTCCCCTCGCCGTCACCCGCAGCCGCTGGAGCAACCTCGCCCCTTTGATGGCCCTGACGGTGCTGGCCTTTATCGTGCACAGTCGCGGTACCCTGGATGTCACCAGCGGGGCGCTGGCCATCGGGCGCGGGGTGAGTGAATTCGTGCTCGGCCTCTGGCTGCTGCCGAAGGTGAAGGCTGCCCGCCAGTGGCCCATGATGCAGCGGGATCTGCCGCTGCTGCTCGCCTTTTTGATCCCCTTCGCGCTGATGCAGTTCACCATGACGCCGCAGCTGACCCTGCTGCTGATCAGCGCCTACGTGTTGCTGATCTGGATTGCCGCCTGCCAGGGCGATCGCCAGAGCCCGCTGCTGCGCCTCCTGGACAACCGCTTCACCAACTGGCTGGGGGATCTCTCCTACTCCATCTACCTGCTCCACGCCCTGGTGTTGCTCACCGGCTGCGAGCTTGTCCACTCTCTGGCGCCGGGGCTCACCGCGTGGTGGTACGCCCAGACCAACCCCTTGCTGGGGGTGCTGGCCACCCTGTTGATGCTCGCCGTGCTGATCGGGCTCTCGGCGCTGAGCTACACCCTGCTGGAGCGGCCGCTGCAACGGCGACTGCGCCGGCTAGGCAAGGCGCCCCAACCAGTGATGGAGCAAGCTGGCTAGTTTCCGTCGCCACATGCTGCCCCGATGCAAGACCGGCACGCCGTCGGGGCGGCTCAAAGTGGGACTAGCCTGAGCAAGGCGAAGAGTACGGCTCTTTTTGAACCCGACAATCCCCTGCGCTTTGTGTGAATTCCAGTTCGAATCAAGAGGGCCGTCTGTGGCATAATGGCCCGTCCTGTGGTCCTCGGCGGGGCTTCGCCGGCGCATCCTTGCCCTCCTCCCGTCCTGCCAGGCAGCCTGACATCACTGTGTTCACAGGCCGCCAGGGCCACCCTATTTTTGCGCGCACATTTGACGGTGCCACAGCAGTTATTGGCACACGCAAGTCTGCCCACACAAGGGGAAAGCATGTCTTCCATTCGTCTGACCCAATACAGCCACGGCGCTGGCTGCGGTTGCAAAATCTCCCCCAAGGTGCTCGACACCATCTTGAAGAGCCAGATCCCGGGCTTTGACGACCCCACCCTGGTGGTCGGCAACAGCAGCAAAGATGACGCCGCCGTGGTGGACATCGGTAACGGTCAGGGCATCGTCTCCACCACCGACTTCTTCATGCCCATCGTCGACGATCCCTTCACCTTCGGCCGCATCGCCGCCACCAACGCCATCAGCGATATCTACGCCATGGGCGGCAAGCCCATCGTCGCCATCGCCATCCTCGGCTGGCCCGTCAACATACTCGCACCTGAAGTGGCCCAGAAGGTGATCGACGGGGGTCGCCAGGTGTGTCACGAGGCGGGCATTTCTCTGGCAGGCGGTCACAGCATCGACGCCCCCGAGCCCATCTTCGGTCTTGCGGTGACCGGTATCGTGCCACTCAACGCCATCAAGCAGAATAACACCGCCCAGGTGGGCGACACCCTCTATCTGACCAAGCCGCTTGGCATCGGCATCCTCACCACAGCCCAGAAGAAGGGCAAGCTCAAGCCCGAGCATGAGCAACTGGCCCCGGATGCCATGTGCACCCTCAACAAGATTGGCCAGCGCTTCGCCGCCTTACCCGGCGTACACGCCATGACCGACGTGACCGGTTTTGGACTGGCAGGCCACCTGTTGGAGATGTGCGAAGGTTCCAGCGTCAGTGCCCGCCTGGACTTCAAGGCGCTGCCGCTGCTTGACGAGGTGGATTACTACCTGAGTGAGGGCTGCGTACCGGGCGGTACCCTGCGCAACTTCGACTCCTATGGTGACAAGCTGGGTGCCATGGATGATCGCACCCGCAACATCCTGTGTGACCCGCAGACCAGCGGCGGCCTGCTGGTGGCCGTCGGTAAAGAAAGTGAAGCCGAGCTCCTTGCCATTGCCGCACAGGCAGGGCTGACCCTCTCTCCCATCGGCCAGTTGCAGGCCAGCACCGGCAACCAGTTCATCGAGGTTGTCCAATGAGTGCCCTGCCACTGGCCACGGATTACGCCCAGATCTTTTTGGATGAGGTTCCACTCATCGATCTGCGTGCCCCCGTCGAGTTCAAGGAAGGGGCCTTTCCCACCGCCGTCAGCCTGCCGCTGATGACGGACGAGGAGCGTGCCCGGGTCGGTACCTGTTACAAGCAGGAGGGACAGGCCGCAGCCATCACCCTGGGCCATCAACTGGTGGGTGGCGCGGTGCGCGCCGCGCGCATGGAAGGCTGGCTGGCAAGGTTGCGCCAGCAACCCGACGCCCTGCTCTACTGTTTTCGCGGCGGCCTGCGCTCCCAGACAGTGCAGCAGTGGCTGGCCGAGGCCGGCATCACCCGCCCCCGGGTCGCGGGCGGCTACAAGGCGCTGCGCCACTTTCTCATCGAGACCCAGGAGAAGGCCAGTGCAGAGTGCGACTGGACCGTGCTGACCGGCATGACCGGCTCCGGCAAGACCCACATGCTGGCGCACATCACCCAGGCGGTGGATCTGGAAGGGCACGCCCGTCACAGGGGGTCGTCGTTTGGCCAGCTGCCGGGTGGGCAACCCGGCAACATCGACTTCGAAAACCGGCTTGCCATCGAGCTGCTTCAGCGTCGCAACCGGGGGGAATCACAGTTTGTGCTGGAAGACGAGAGCCGTCTCATCGGTCGCTGCGCCCTGCCACTCAACCTTTATGAGGCCATGTGCCGGGCTCCTCTGGTGGTGGTGGAGGTGCCGCAGGAGGCACGGGCCGAGCAGATCCGCACCGATTACGTGCAGGATCTCTGGCTGCGCTATCTGGAGTTCCATGGGCCAGATGCAGGCTGGCCGCTGTTTGCCGGCTACCTCACCGACGCCATGGCCAGGCTCAAGCGCCGACTCGGGGACAAGGATTATCGCGAACTCGATGGGCTGTTGCAGGCCGCCCTCAGGGAACAGGCCCAGAGCGGGGACACCCGCGCCCATCTGGTCTGGATCAGGCTGCTGCTGACTCGCTACTATGACCCCATGTACCGCTATCAGCTGGACAACAAGCGCGAGCGGATCCTGTTTCGTGGTGACAAGGAGGCCTGCCTCGCCTTCTTCGCCAAACGCTCCCCCCTTCAGACCCCTCAGGAGAGTCCCACATGTTGAAGTTCGAGGTGATCCCGGTCACCCAGTTCGCCCAGAATTGTTCCCTTATCTGGTGTGACGAGACCCGCCAGGCTGCCCTCGTCGATCCCGGTGGTGAGGCGGACAAGCTGCTGGCCGCCATAGCCAAACGGGGGCTGACCCTCACCCATCTCCTGCTGACCCACGGCCATCTGGATCATGTGGGCGCCGCCGCCGAGCTGCGCGAGAGAACCGGTGTCGCCATTACCGGCCCCCACAAGGAGGATGCCTTCTGGCTCGATATCCTGCCCCAGCAGAGCCAGATGTTCGGCTTTGCCCATACTCCGGCCTTTACACCGGATAGCTGGCTCGAACAGGGTGACAAAGTACAGGTTGGCAAATGCGAGCTGGAGGTCTATTTCTGCCCGGGCCACACTCCGGGCCACATCGTGCTGCTCTGCCAGGCTGAACGCCTCGCATGGGTGGGGGATGTGCTCTTTGCCGGCAGCATAGGCCGCACCGATTTCCCGCGCGGGGATCACGGGACGCTGATCAAGTCGATCACCGAGACCCTGCTGCCGCTCGGGGATGAGATCGTCTTTATTCCGGGCCATGGCCCGAGCTCCACCTTTGGTCACGAACGGGCCAGCAATCCCTATCTGACACAGCCCATCTGGTAATCCCCCCGCTCCTCGCGGGCATCCCATTGCGCCTTGAGGCGCAAGATCTCCGGCATGATCTCGAGAAAACGGGAGAGCAGCCGGGGATCGAAGTGCTGGCCTGCACCATCGCGCATGGTAGCCAGCACCCGGTCCAGGGGCCAGGGCTCCTTGTAGGGACGACGCACGCTCAGGGCGTCAAAGACGTCGGCGATGGCCACGATCCGCGACGCCTCGGGGATCCCCTCGCCGGTCTCGCCGGCGGGGTAGCCCGAGCCGTCCCATTTCTCGTGGTGGTGCAGGGCAATCTCCGCCGCCATGCGAAAGATGGGGGCATCGGATCGCCTCAGGATCTCGTAACCGATACGCGGGTGACTGCGCATGATGACCCACTCCTCCTCGGTGAGGGGGCCGGGCTTCTTGAGGATGTGATCGGGGATACCAATCTTGCCCATGTCGTGCATGGGGGCCGCCAGCTCCAGCAGATCCGACTGCTCCGGGCTCCAGCCCGCCGCATCAGCCAGGGCCCGGGCGTATGCGGCCATGCGCCAGATATGCACCCCGGTGTCGGTGTCGTTGTAGTGGCCCGCCTCGCTCAGCATGACGATGGCGGTGCGATAGCTGCACTCGAGCTGATCGAGGCGCACCAGAGAGAGATGATTGCGCACCCGGGCACGCACCGTGCTCGGACAGACCGGCTTGTAGATATAATCCACTCCGCCCGCCTCGAACCCCTGGCTCTCGCTGTCTGCGTTGTCGCTCGCGGTGATAAAGAGCACCGGGATCCCGGCATGAGCCGGATCGGCCTTGAGCCGGCGGCACACCTCGTAACCATCCATGTCGGGCATGCGCACGTCCAGCAGGATAAGTGCCGGCTCGTGACGCCCCACGGCGGCCAACCCCTCCTCTCCCCCTTTGGCAAAGAAGAGGTTGTACTCTTCCTTGAGGATTTGCCGCAGCAACCCGAGGTTGCTCGGCTCGTCGTCGATGATCAGCACGCGCGGTCGACTCATGGCGCAGGTTCCTCCCGATCCTCCAGATAATCCTCCAGCTTGCGGGTGGCGAACGGGATGTCGAACAGCTCCAGGGCTGCGCTTATCTCGCTCACCAGCTCGCAAGGCAAGTGACTCCTTGCCTGGCTCAGCGCAGGCTCAATCAGATCCAGATCCTCGCTCACCAGGGCCTGATGCAGGGCGTGCAGGCAGACCTCCCGCGCCTCCTCCTGGGCCAGCGGGGAGCTGACCGCGCCCGGCTCGCGCCCGGCATAGGTATCAATGGAGTGTTGTGCCCGCTCCAGGGCCTCAAGGAAGGGCGCGATAAGCTGGCTGGTGTCGCTCCCCTGCTCGATGGCCTCGTTCAACTCGGCACTGATACGCGCCACATCGGTGAGCGACAGACTGCCCGCCACCCCCTTGAGCTTATGGGTCAGGCTCGCGGCAGCATCGGTCTCGTGCTGGGCGATGTAACCCGGCAACACGGTACCGACCGTCATGTAATCATCGCGAAAACGCCGCAGGTATTTAAGATAGACCGAGGCTTCACCCCAGTTGCGCAGTCCGGTATCGATATCGATGCCGGCCACCGGCTCGTGGGGGAGTAGTTCGTCGCTCACAGTGAGCGGCAGGACGCAGTCCGGCAGATAACGCAGCAAGGTCGCGATGAGCTGCTCCACATCGAGCGGCTTGGCGATGAAGTCGTTCATGCCAGAGGCCAATGCCGCCTCCCGCTGATCCTTGAATACCCCTGCGGTGAGAGCCAGCACGGGAGTCTCCTCCCGCCCCGGCAGCAGGCGCAGGCGACGGGTCGCCTCGTAGCCATCCATCACCGGCATCTGCACATCCATGAGCACCAGATCGATGCGCCGGGCCGGATCTGCCAGGCAGGCCAGGGCTCGCTCCCCGTCGATGGCGGTGATCACCTCGGCCCCCTCCCGTTGCAGCAAGCGGGTCGCCACCTCAAGGTTGATGTCGCTGTCATCCACCAGCAGTATGTGCACGCCCGGCAGGCGCAGACGGCGCTGGCCACTCTCAAGGGGCTCCACATGCTCGCGCTTCTCGTGGATGAGACGCGCCACCGCATTGTAAAGACTGGAGCCGGTGACCGGTTTGTGCAGTACCAGATCCACCTGATCCGAGCCGGGGCGGAGCATCAGTTCATCCTGGGAATAGGCGGTCGCCATGATGATGATGGGTGAACGCTCCTGCTGCTCGAAGGCGCGGCGAATGGCTAGGCAGGTCTCGAGCCCGTCCATGCCCGGCATGATCCAGTCGAGCAGGATCACGTCGGAACGCTCCCCCTGGCGCAGCAGATGATGCAGCGCCTGCTCACCGGACTCCACCACCCGCGACTGCCATCCGAGGGAACCCACCGTCATCGACAGGGCGTCGCGGGTCACCTGATTGTCGTCGGCGATGAGCAGCGAGATGTGCTGCAGACGCTCGTTCAAGGCCACGGGCCGCTCCACCTGCTCCAGCCGGACGCGGAACCAGAATTCGCTCCCCTTGCCAAGCTCGCTGGTGACGCCGATGTCCCCCCCCCATCAGGTTCACCAGACGGCGACTGATGGTCAGACCAAGCCCGGTACCCCCGAAGCGGCGGCTGGTGGAGGAGTCTGCCTGGGAGAAGGCATTGAAAATGTTGGCCTGCTGCTCGGGGGGAATGCCGATCCCGGTGTCGCGCACCCGAAACAGCAAGGTGGCCATGCCGTCTTGCTCTGCTTCCAGCACGACCTTGACCTCCACCTCGCCGCGTTCGGTAAACTTGATGGCATTGCCGGTCAGGTTGAGCAGCACCTGCTCGAGGCGCAGGGCGTCCCCAATCAGATGGGAAACCGGCTCGGGGGCACTGCTCACCACCAGTTCGAGGTGCTTCTGGCCAACGCAGGTGGACATGATGGCCGCCACGTGATCGAGCACCTCTTCCAGACTGAATGGCACCCGCTCAAGCTCAAGCCGACCCGACTCAATCTTTGAGAAATCAAGGATGTCGTTGATGATCCCGAGCAGCGCCTGCCCGGCCTGGTGGATTTTGCGCACCAGGGCATGCTGACCATCGTCGAGCCTTCCCTGTTCAAGCAGGTAGGTCAGCCCCATGATAGCGTTCATGGGGGTGCGGATCTCGTGGCTCATGTTGGCGATGAAATCACCTTTGACCTGTGCCAACCTGGCCGCTTCCTGCTGGGCCAGTTGCTCCTTGTGCCTGCTGCGCACCAGTGCAGCCACACCGGCACCAAACAACAGCAGCAGCATGGCGCTGGCGGCCAAGATGATCCCCCAGATATGAGTGCGAATGGCCTGCAGCTCGCTGTGCGGCACCAGGGACGCGGCTTTCCAGATCAGCTGATCATGATTCTGTGCCGGGTACAGGGTGGTCCAGCTCCAGAGTCCGTCGGCAGACTCCATCTGGCCGTTTGATGCGTCCCAGAACGCCTGCCAAGCCTGGGGTGAAGTCTGCTTCAGAGTCAGATCCGGGCGCTCGAGCATGAAGCCCCACTCCCGGGATGGGTCCGGGCTGCGCAGCCAGTATCCGTCCTGGTTGAACAGCATGGTGTGATTGGCTGCCTTGCCGCTGCTGTCGGCAAACTCCTTGAGCATACGGGCGGCCTGGACGTTGATAAGCAGCAAACCAAGATCACGCCCCCCAAGGCGCAGACGCTTGGCAATGCGGATCATGGGGTTGAAGGGGCGATCGATCACCCCGTGTTCAACGTTGAGATCGAGCGGCGAGACGTAGACCCGCTCCCAGGGCAGCGCCATGGCATCACGAAAGTAGTAACGCTCCCCCTTGTTCTGCAACTGGTCGTCCGCTACCCGCCACAGACGCGGACCCTGACGATCGATGCGCACTAGCTCCATGCCATCCGGGGCAAGCCAACGCACCTGGGCATAGTCGGGATTGCGGTTCATCAGGATGGTGAACTGGACGGCCAGGGTCTCACGGTCATTGCGAGCCGCCGCTTCGAGCAGGATGGGTTCTTCCGACATGCTGCGCACATGGCGCAGTGGCACCGCCAGCTCGCCGTCAAGGCGGCCGCTGGCAAGCGCCAGGAAGGTGCTCTCATCACTGCGAACGCGATAGAGCTCGCGTTCGATCAGTGCATTGCCCAGCAAATAGCCACCCGCCAGGACCAGCGCAGAATAGGTGAAAACAGCAGGATATATGTCCGTACGATTCCCTTCATAACGGTCAACATCGCCCCGAAAAATGGACTTGTCCGAGTACCTCTTGAACATCAGAGCACCACAACACGTGTCCTGCTGTCAATCATGCCTACAAGTAAAGACCAATAGTGCTGTTTGAGTATTTTATTTTCCCGGAAAAAATGCTGTAAAAACAAAGAGGCCACCCGATTGGGTGGCCTCTTCACAGGAAAGTTCGTTGTCGATTAGACGCGAACGAAATCCAGGTGAACCAGCTTGTAGCGAACCGGGTGACGCTGGATAGCCTTCACGTTCACTTTGACTTCTTCACCGTTGATGACCAGGGTCAGCTCGGAGGAGTAGAACTCCGGCTTCTCTTGGGCCAGGATCAGCTTTTTGTGGTCCAGGGTAACGGACACGGCTTCTTTGCCTGCACCGTAAACGATGGCAGGAACCAGGTCAGCATGACGCAGGCGGCGGCTCGCACCTTTCCCCAGGTCAGAACGGACTTCAGCTTGGAATACGAAAGACATAGTGATTATCTCTTTTAAGATGAATGTATGGTGTTGACTGCGACCGGTCAGCACCTCGCAAAACGAGCGCGAATACTAGCACGGGCCCGGAGGGGATACAAGGAAAGAACCCGCGGCACTCTTCTCTAGGCAAAAGGCACTCCACCACGCCTCTCGCCATCCCCTAACGCCCCTGCTCCAGACGGGCAAACTGCTGCTGTCGCTGGGCCGGGCTCAGGGCATCGAATTGCGCCAGGGTCTGCGCTGTGGGGCAATAGAGGCGCAGCCCGGCCTGCACCTGGATCCCTTTGGCCATCCTGTCACGATTTTCCTGCACCAGCGCCAGCAGATAGCTGTAAGTATCCGAACCGCCGGCCTCTTTTGACTGAAGCTGGCTTGCGATACGCCACAGGGTCTCTCCCGCCGCCACCTGATGACAAACCCGCGATGCCTCCCCTGCCGCCGTGGCGGAAAGAGTCAGGGTCGCCTGCTCAGGGGCAGAATCTGCGGTGGCCATGGGCTGTGCATCTCCCTGTCTTGCCAAGGCCTGGATGGCGACTCCCTGCCCCCCCAGCCGTGCGAGCAAGGGCTCCCCCAGGGGCATCCGTGCCTTCCTCTCCCGAGGCAGGGAGAACTCGGCGACAAAGGCGACAGCGCCCGGGACTTCGAACGAGGGGGTCGAGGAGGCGGCTTGCAGTACTGATTGGTGGGGCGCCATGCCATAGGCCATCTCATCGATGCGCTTTAGCCTGGCCAGGTAAGCCTTGGAGAGCTGGGCCTCCCCTTCGAACAGATCGAAGGGGGGCACCAGCCGGGCAGGAAAGAGGATCTGCCAGCGGCCGTTCTTCTTTCTCTGTTCAAGAGGGGGAAACTGATTGCCCCGCCAGGCCGCAAAAATGGGCGGCACGGGGCGCTGCACCGGATAGTACTCCGGGTTGAGCTGCACCCAGGTTTGTTCCGCAATGGGTTGATACCCGCTGATGTTGACCAGTGCCACCCCCAACCAGATCCCCAGCATATGACGGCCTCCCTTCCCTTTGGCGTCCCGTTGCTTTCACACTATGGCTCAGAAAACAGATAGATAGCAGCTTAGCACTGGGCAATGGCGCTCTGCACCCGTTTATCCGAGATGGGGTATGGCGTCCCCAGTTGCTGGGCGAAGAAGGAGACTCGCAGCTCCTCGATCATCCAGCGAATATTGGCCACCTCGGTGGGAATAAGCTGGGATTTGGGGATCTTGGCCAGCAGCGCCTTGTACTCCGACTCCACGCTGTGCACCTTGAGCATGTAGACCCGATCCCGGTTGGGATCGATGGCGAGCTTCTCGAGACGACGCTCGATGGCCCGCAGGTAGCGCAGCAAGTCAGGCAGCCGCTGCCAGCCGGTCTCGGTGACAAAGCCCTTGTGGATTAGGTTGCCGAGCTGCTGCTGGATGTCGGACATGGCAAAGGCGGTGTCGAGCTGCATCTTGCCCTTGAGCCGCTTCTTGATCTCGTGGGATAGCGTCAGCACGCCTTCCACCTGCTTGGCCACCTCCACCACCGCATCGTTGAGCTCGGCGCGGACAAACTCCTTGAGCGCCTCGAAACCGGCCTCGTCCCAGGCCATGCCGCCGTGCTGCTCAATCAGCTTGTCACAGCCGCAGGCGATGCAGTCATCGATAAGCTCGGCCACCTTGCCAAACGGGTTGAAATAGAGCCCGAGCTTGGCCTTGTTGGGCAGCTTTTCCTGCAGGTACTTGATGGGAGATGGCACGTTGAGCAGCACCAGCCGACGCTGGCCAGCCCACATCAGCTGCTGCTGCACCACAGGACTTTCCACCAGCTGGATGGCGACCGAATCCTTCTGATCCACCAGGGCCGGATAGGCTTTCACCTCGAAACCGCCCCGCTTCTGACTGTACTCCTGGGGCAACTCGCCAAAGCTCCACAGGGTGAGGCCAGACTGCTCGATGTCATCGTCCGCCACTTGTGACAGGGTCTCCTGCACCTTGCCACGCAGGGACTCTTTCAAGGCCTCCAGATCCTTGCCTTCCGCCACCTTCTTGTGTTTGTCGTCCACCACCCGGAAGGTGAGTTTCAGGTGATCGGGCACCGCAGCCCAGTCCCAGGATTCACGGGGCACGGTCACACCGGTCATGCGGCGCAGCTGGCGCTCCATCTCGTCCAAGAGCGGCCCCTGTTCAGGGTTGATGCTGGCGAGCAGCGCATCGGCATAATTGGGGGCCGGCACGAAGTTCTTGCGCATCGGTTTTGGCATCGACTTGATGAGGGCGACCAACAGCTCGTGACGAAGCCCCGGGATCAACCACTCGAACCCCTTCACCTCCACCTGATTCAGGAGCGGCAGCGGGATATGCAGGGTCACGCCATCGGCGGCCTCCCCCGGCTCGAACTGATAGGTTAGCTTGAGCTTGAGACGCCCCTGCTGCCAGAAGTTGGGGTAGTCGAGATCGCTGATGTGGGCCGCGTCCCCCTTCATCAACATCTCTTTTTCGAAGTTGAGCAGCTCGGCGTCCTGCTTTTGCGCCTCCTTCCACCACTTGTCGAAGTGACGGCTTGATATCACCTCCTCCGGCAAACGGGCATCGTAGAAGCGGAACAAGTCCTCGTCATCCACCAGGATGTCGCGACGCCGCGACTTGTGCTCCAGCGCCTCTACCTCGGCCAGGAGCTTGCGGTTATCGCTGAAGAAACGGTGACGGGTCTCGAAATCCCCCTCCACCAGCGCGCGGCGGATGAAGAGCTCGCGGCACAGGGCCGGATCGATGCGGCTGAAGTTGATGGTGCGCTCGTTGACCAAAGTCAGACCATAGAGGGTCACCTTCTCCTTGGCCATCACGGCGCCGTTTTTCTTCGACCAGTGAGGGTCGCTGTGGTGCAGCTTGATGAGGTGACCTGCCAGCGGCTCCACCCACTCCGGTTCAATCTTGGCGTTGATGCGGGCGTAGAGGCGCGAGGTCTCCACCAATTCTGCGGCCATCACCCACTTGGGCGGTTTCTTGAACAGACCCGAGGCCGGGAAGAGGTGGAAACGGCCATTGCGGGCGCCGAGGAACTCGGGCTTCTCCAGATCCTTGTTGCCGATATGGCTCAAGAGGCCGGTCAGCAGGGCGCAGTGCACCGTCTTGAAATCTGCCGGTTCCTGATTGGCTTTAAAACCCAGCTCCTTGACCGTCTGACGCAGCTGGAAGTGAATGTCCTGCCACTCGCGCACCCGCAGGTAGGAGAGAAACTCCTTCTGGCACATGCGGCGAAACGGGTTGCTGCCAAGGGCATCCTGCTGCTCTTTCAGATAGTTCCAGAGGTTAACAAAAGCGAGGAAGTCGGAATCCTTGTCTTCAAAGCGTCTGTGCTGCTCGTCGGCGGCCTGCTTTTTCTCCATGGGCCGCTCGCGGGGATCCTGAATGCTGAGGGCGGCGGTGATCACCATCACCTCACTCAGGCAGCCGGTCTGCGCCGCACTGATCACCATCTTCGCCAGACGCGGATCAAGGGGAATGCGCGAGAGCTGGCGACCGATCTCGGTCAGCTGCAGTTTGGCTTCGCGATCGCCGGTGGCGGGCAGCTCGCGCACCGCCTCCAGCTCTTTCAAGAGGGTCAGACCGTCCTTGATATGGCGCGACTCGGGTGGCTCGACGAAGGGGAACGCCTCCATATTGCCAAGGCCGAGCGCCAGCATCTGCAGGATGACCGATGCCAGGTTGGTGCGCAGGATCTCGGGGTCGGTAAAGGCGGGGCGGCTATTGAAATCCTCCTCCGAGTAGAGACGGATACAGATACCGTCCGCCACCCGACCGCAACGCCCTTTACGCTGGTTGGCGCTGGCCTGGGAGACCGGCTCGATGGGCAGGCGCTGCACCTTGGTGCGCCAGGAATAGCGGCTGATGCGGGCGGTGCCCGGATCGATGACGTAGCGAATGCCCGGCACCGTCAGCGAGGTCTCCGCCACGTTGGTGGCCAGTACGATGCGCCGTCCGGCGTGTGGCTGGAACACCTTGTTCTGCTCGGCGTTGGAGAGGCGGGCGTAGAGCGGCAGCACCTCGGTATCGCGCAGGTTGAGCTTGCGCAGGGCATCGGCGGTATCGCGGATCTCCCGCTCGCCGTTCATGAAGATGAGGATGTCCCCGAGCCCCTCGCGGGCCAGCTCTTCCACCGCATCAAAGATCCCCTGCAGCTCGTCGCGCTCCTCCAGCCCTTCGCTCTTGTCATTGCTTTTTTTATCAACAAACAGTGGGCGGTAACGCACCTCCACCGGATAGGTGCGACCGGAGACCTCGATCACCGGCGCCTTGTTGAAATGACGAGAGAAACGCTGGGGGTCAATGGTGGCCGAGGTGATGATCACCTTGAGATCGGGGCGCTTTGGCAGCAGCTGTTTGAGATAGCCCAGGATGAAGTCGATGTTGAGGCTGCGCTCGTGGGCCTCATCGATGATGATGGTGTCGTACTGGGTCAGCATCCGGTCGTTCTGGATCTCGGCCAGCAGGATACCGTCGGTCATCAGCTTGATGTGGGTCTGCTCACTCACCTGATCGGTAAAGCGCACCTTGTAACCCACGTAGTGGCCAAGCTCGGACTCCATCTCCTCGGCAATACGGGCCGCGACGGTACGGGCCGCCAGACGGCGCGGCTGGGTGTGGCCGATGAAGCCCTTGACCCCACGCCCGAGCGCCAGACAGATCTTGGGGATCTGGGTGGTTTTGCCCGAACCGGTTTCGCCGGCGATGATCACCACTTGATGCTCTTCAATGGCTTTGGCGATCTCCCCTTGCTTCTGGCTGACTGGCAGATTGTCCGGATAGGTGACCTTAGGCACGCCCGCCAGACGGGACTGATAGCGCGTCTGTGCCACATCCAGGTCAGCGGCGATGGTTTCGAGCACGGCAGCCTGCTTGGCTTCCGGCAGCTTCTTGACCCCGTGCAGTCGACTGGAGAGACGGCGGGCGTCGAGATTCATGCAGGCGGTAAGACGGCGGCGCAGCGCCTCGATAGAGAGAGACAAGGTACGAATTCCTTAAAAGAGTGCCCATCAAGGGCCATATCGATAGCTGGGGGAGATCCTAAAGAGCGAGGCTGGGCGGTGCAAGCCTTAAAGCGCCGCGCCAGCACATCAAGCCGGAGGCGTCATGACCGTCACGGATGAAAAGAGCAGGCCGGAGCCTGCTCTTTGAAAACAACCAGACAACACCATTCAGACTCTGGCCTGATGCACGAAACAGGTGCCAAGCTGGGCGTGGATGGCCTGCATCACATTGTGGCGGTTGATGACCCCGAGCAGGCGCCCCTCCTCCACCACAGGATAGATCTTGGGCTTTTGACCCATCATCATCTCCGCCAGATCCAGGATGCTGGTGTCGGGGCCGACTGCCAGCACCTCCTTGCGCATCACATCCCTGACCTGGGCCACCTGTTCACAGTGGTAGGCCTCTTTCAACATGACGGCAATGCAATCCTGCTCGGAGACCCAGCCAATCAGATGTCCCTGGCTGTCCACTACGGGGCCGCCCAACTGATGACTGTTGAGAAATTTTTCCACCGCCGCCTGTACCATCATCTCTGCGCTGAAGATGATGGGCTTGGTCTGCATGTAGTCCTTTGCCTTGAGTGATTCCATGACGCTTTCCCCCAACGAGCCTCCCGAGGGGAGGCAAGAGCCGGGCACTATGTCCAGCTCACTCCAAGCATAGTCCGCGTGGATCAGGAGATGGATTGCAGCAAGAGCAAGAGCTCGTTCTGGCTGTGGCAGCCGGTCTTCTTGAACACCCCTTTCAGGGTGGAGCGCACGGTTTCCACCTTGACACCGCGCAGCTCCGCGATGTCGTTGCTGCTGTAACCCTTGCTCATCAGCACCAGCAGCTCCTTCTCGCCAATGGTGAGGGGATAGAGGCTGGCCAGCGCTTCGATGTCAGGATTGAAGGCGTGCTCGGGGTCACGCAGCACCACTTCCACATAGCGTTCAAAGCGGCTGAGTCCGCTCATCAGGGTGCATTGGACCAGCAGCGGGCGCAGGTTAGGCTGACGGGGAATGGACATATAGGCGCTGGCGCCGGGCAGCAAATAGGCAAAGCCATTGAGGATCTCCTTGAGCTGACGTTGCTGCTCCTTATTCTGCAAAGAGAAAATGCCATTGATGGCCCGCAATTCCACATTTTCATCGGCGATACGGTTGAAGGCCACATTGGAATAATGAATATGCCCCTTGTCGTCTATGATGGCGCTGGGCTTATTATGGTTTTTCACCAGCTGTTGCAACTGATAGTTCTGGGTTTCCAGGGCCAGCAAGTTCCAATAATGGTGGCTCCAGGCCGCCAGTCCGGAATAGATTTCCGAGAGCGAGGTGAGGTCGCGACTGCTGAAATCATCTTGCGCTGCACCACGGTAACTGCACAGGCTGCTCAGCCCACGCCCTTTGACCTGGCAGACGCCGCCGGCGGCGAATTGGGCGCCGAAACTTGCCAGCAGGCCCACCGAGCTTGAAATGCTGTTGGCGCTGACGATCCCCTTGCACCCTTTATCCAGATAATGGTTGAACCACACATCCTGGCGATGATGTTGCAGGTAAAACTGCTGCTGGGCCTCGGTCAGACCGCTGGAAAAAAGCTTTATTCCGTCGCTCTTGTCATCATCCCGCAATAAAAACAGGGATGAACTGCAGGAAACGTCGGCACGAAATTGGTCCACGACAAGCTTAATGTCAGAATCATTAATACCGCACTCGTATAACTGGCTGATATAGGGCGATATCCTTTCTTTCTCTAATGCCTTCACACCCGAACTCCTAATTCTTATTTTTATTGAAGAGGCATCTTACTCTGCAATGGGATAGTCGAAAAGTAGTCAAATGAACAAAGGGTTTATGATTTATTCATAAATAGTCATGAATATAGGCCCATGAATGAATATGACCAGAAAGGGTAAATAGCCGCTCATGTTTTTCCTGGCGCTGGTCGCTTTCCCCCCTGTTTTGCCTCTTGATGCCTCACCACCCACTCGCCATCCCGGCCCCTCTTTCCCCCCGAGATCACGCTTTTCAACCTTGGGGTCATCTGCATCCACACCGATTCACATGTTGCATTTTGGTGACTTTGGTGTTTCCATTTTGAGCGTTGGACGATATTGTATATACAAATCATCCCCTCAACGGAATTGAACCATGCGGATCACAAGGAGAGAAAATGGAACCTGAACACACGCTCACTGCACCGGCAGGATCAGGGGCCGGCATCAAGCTGCTGCTGGCCAGTCTGCTTGGCATCGCCATCTTTTTTGTTCCCTTCGAGCTTGGCGGGCGCAGCACCATAGTGGTGGATCACCTGGCCGGCTTTCTGATTGCCCAGCGCCCCCTTGCCCTGACCCTCATTCTCTTGCTCATCGCCTATGGCGCCATCACCCCCTTGCTGGATGGCCGCTGGCGCGCCCGTCCCATCGACAGGGTACTGAGCCTGTTCAAGCTGCTCGGGCTGGCCCTGGCCATTTTGTATGTCACAGACTGGGGCCCTGCCTGGTTGATGACCCCGGATCGCCTCCCCTTCCTGTTCGATAAACTGGCCATGTCTGTGGGTCTCATCGTGCCTATCGGCGCCATGGCCCTGACCTTCCTGCTCGGTTTCGGCCTGCTGGAATTCATCGGGGTGCTGATGCAACCCGTGATGCGCCCCTTGTGGCGCACGCCGGGTCACTCCGCCATCGATGCGGTCGCTTCTTTCGTCGGCAGCTACTCGGTGGGCCTGCTCATCACCAACCGGGTCTTCCTCGCAGGCAAGTACACGGTGCGAGAAGCCGTCATCATCGCCACCGGCTTCTCCACCGTCTCGGCCGCCTTCATGATCATCGTGGCCAAGACCCTCAACCTGATGGGACACTGGAACTTCTACTTTTGGTCCACCCTGGTAATCACTTTCGTCATCACAGCCATCCTGGCGCGTGTTCCTCCCATCAGCCGCCTGGCTCACCATGGGGAGACCGACGAGCCGCTACCGGCTGGCATGAGTCGCTGGCAGGCGGCCCTCACCTGCGGCCTGACCCAGTCTCACCAGGCCGATCCCCTGTTGCGGCAATTGAAGGACAACCTCAGGGACGGTCTTCACATGGCCGCTGCCGTGGTGCCCACCATACTGTCCGTCGGTCTGCTGGGCCTGCTGCTGGCAAAGCACACTCCCCTGTTCGATCTGCTGGGCTGGCTGCTCTGGCCACTGACCTGGCTGCTGGATCTCGGCGAGCCGCTCGCCACCGCCAAGGCCCTCTCGGCCGGTCTGGCCGAGATGTTCCTGCCCGCCATCCTGCTCAAGGATGCCGACCTGCTGGTGCGCTATGTCGCGGCCGTGGTTTCGGTCAGCTCGGTGCTCTTCTTCTCTGCCTCCATCCCCTGCATTCTGGCCACCCGGATCCCGGTGAGCGTGGGACAGCTGGTGGTGATCTGGCTGCTGCGCACCCTGCTTGGCATCCTGCTGGCTGCCTTGTGCGGCAGGCTGGCGCTGGCCCTCGGCTGGCTCGGTTGACCAGGGCTCATAAAAAAACAAAGCGCCATCAGGCGCTTTGTTTTTATCGGGATTGTCTCAGGGGGCGATGACGGCGAACCGGCCGCTGTTGAAATCATCTATCGCCTGATGGATCTCTGCCTCGCTGTTCATGACAAAGGGGCCATAACCCACGATGGGTTCATCGATGGGCTCGCCACTCAGCAGCAACAAGCTGGCCTCGCCCTCCGCCTCCAGCATGAACTCCTCCCCGTTGGGATCGAGCAGCACCAGTTGTGCTTCGCCCGCGCGCTCCTGACCGTTGATAATGAGAGAGCCCTTGAGCACCACCAAGGCGCTGTTCCATCCCGCTACCGCTGGCAGCACCACGCTGGCCCCGCCTTTGAGCCGCAGATCCCAGATGTTCATGGGCGAGAAGGTGCGGGCGGGCCCCGCTACCTCGCCTTGTTGCAACCCGGCATCGTTCCCGGCGATGATGCGCACCCGCACGTCGCCCTCCTTGAGGCTCAGTTGCGGGATGGTGTCGCTAGTGATGCCCTGATAACCGGGCGTCGACATCTTGTGTTTGGCGGGCAGGTTGACCCAGAGCTGCACCATGTCGAGGGTGCCACCACGACGGGTGAACCCCTGGGAGTGGAACTCGTCGTGCATGATGCCGGCGGCGGCCGTCATCCACTGCACGTCTCCCGGACCGATGATCCCCCCCTGGCCGGTCGAGTCGCGATGGGCGACCTCCCCTTCATAGACGATAGTGACCGTCTCAAAACCACGGTGCGGGTGTTCCCCCACGCCCCTGGCATGATCGGCGGGCTCGAAATGTGCCGGGCCAGCCCTGTCCAGCAGCAGGAAGGGGCTCAAGGCGCGGCCATGGGTCTGATACGAGAACAGCGAGCGAACCGGGAATCCGTCGCCGACCCAGTGTTGTCGAGGGGCGCTGTAAATACCGATGACTCTTTTCATGATGCTCTCCTGGGTGATCGTCACGGGATGTGTCGTTGCTCGCATTGTGAGTCAGGAACGCTGCGTCCGGTAGACGTAAAATTTGCCATCAGCGTCCTATTTTGTGAACGATAAACCCATGCAACAGGATCTCAACGACCTCTATTTCTATGTCCAGGTGGTGGATCACGGGGGCTTTGCCCAGGCCGGCAGGGCCCTCGGCATGCCCAAATCCAGGCTCAGCCGCCGCATCGCCATGCTGGAGGAGCGACTCGGAGTGCGTCTTATCCAGCGTTCCACCCGCAGCTTCACCGTCACCGAACTCGGGCAGGCTTATTACACCCGTTGCCGGGCCATGCTGGTGGAAGCCGATGCGGCGCAGGATCTCATCGCCGCGACCCAGAGCGAGCCTTGCGGTCTGGTGCGCATCGCCTGCCCCATCGATCTGCTGCACGCCCACGTAGGGAGGATGCTGGTCTCCTTCGCCCTGGCCCATCCCAGCGTCAAGGTGCAGCTCGTCGGGGTCAACCGGGCGGTGGATCTGGTCGCGGAGGGGTTGGACATGGCGCTCAGGGTGCGGCCACTGCCCCTGGAGGACAGCGATCTCGCCATGCGGGTGCTGGGTTATGCAACCCAGTGTCTGGTGGCAAGCCCGGCCCTTGTCGCGTCACTCGGCATGCCCCGGGCCCCCGCAGATCTGCTGTCATGGCCGAGCCTCGGTCATGGCGCCAGCCTGGAAGGCCATCACTGGACCCTGCTGGGCCCCGATGGGGCCCGAGTCAAACAGCACCACAGCCCCCGCTTTGCCACCACCGACATGCAGACATTGCGTCAGGGGGCGATCGACGGGCTCGGGGTCGTGCAACTGCCCACCATGATGATGAATGAGCCCCTGGCCGATGGCCGGCTGGTGCGTCTGCTCCCCGATTGGGCACCGCGCCAGGAGGTGATCCACGCGGTCTTCCCCTCACGCCGCGGTCTGCTGCCTGCCATCCGCGCCCTCATCGATCATCTGGTCGAGGGCTTCTCCCCCCTGGGGCAGGCAAGTACGCCGCCCCCGCCATGATCTGTGCATGGCCGTTCCCGGGTGTGCTGACATGCAAAAGGCCAGAGCTTGGCTCTGGCCTTTTCATTTTTCCCCTTCCCAGAGGAGGGGAAACGGATACGGGCAGTATCCTCAGAAGGGCATCTTGAAGCCCGGGGGCAGTTGCATGCCGCCGGTCAGCTCGCCCATCTTGGCCTTGTTCTGCTCTTCCACGCGGCGCACGGCGTCATTGACGGCGGCGGCGACCAGATCTTCCAGCATCTCCTTGTCATCTTCCATCAGGCTGGGATCGATCTCGATACGACGCACGCTGTGGCTGCCGGCCATGGTCACCTTGACCATGCCTGCGCCCGCCTCGCCGACCACTTCCATCTGGGCCAGCTGCTCTTGCATCTTCTGCATGCGCTCTTGCATCTGTTGGGCCTGTTTCATCAGGTTACCCATTCCACCTTTACCAAACATAGATCGTCTCTCGTCTTGAAATCCGGCATCCAGCGCCGGGCTGTGGGTTCATCTGCCCTAAATGGGGGCAGCCAAAGGTCTTTTCAACCGGGGACAAACCCCGGCACGGTTTTTTCACCGCAATTCAGCGACTCAGGGGTTCGATGCTCTCGGGATGAAGCACGGCGCCGAAACGCTGCTGCAAGAATTGTACGTTGGGATCCGCCGCCAGATCCCGGCTCACCTGTTCACGCACCCCGAGATAGAGACGGTGCTCTATCTCGAGCGGCGTCTCCCGCGCGGGATCCGAGCCCAGGGTCACATCGATGTGAACCGGGCCGCCCAGCTCGGGACTGATGATCTCGGCCAGATCGGCGCGGGCCTTGTCGCTCACCAGATGGCGCTGCTCGGGTTTGAGCAGCAGGGAGACCCGATTGCCTTCCCGGGTCATCACCGCGTTGATGGCCAGTTGACGCAGCCGACCCCCCACCCCGGTGCGGGCGATGAGCTCGGCCCAGGCGTCCCCGCAATTGACCAGCAAGGACGAGGGGATCAGACGGGCGACCTCTCCCTCCTCCTCGGGCTGGGCGTCGCTCTCCAGGGCATCCCAGTCGATGGTCTCCATCAATGCAATGGCGGGCTGAAGCTCGCTGGCGGCCACTGGAGGCGCGGCAGGCACCATAGCGGCAACAGCAGGTGCCGCCGCATCCGCGCTGCCGACGTCAGCGCCCAGATCCCAGGGCGGCAGATCCTCCTGCGAAGGAGGATCCATGGTGGCGGGAGCTGGCTGGGCGGAAGTCACTGCCCGCGTGGGCAACGGGGCACTGGCAAACCCCTCGTCAAACCCCTGACTCAGATACTCTTCGTAGTCACTGGCCCCCTCTTCATAGGCATCCAGAGGGGGCAGGTCGTCATACCCCGTTTGCATGGCAGATCCCTGCCCCGGCATCTCGGGCCGCGCCGCTGGTTGCACCTCGGCCTGGGGCGAAGTCGCGACGGCAGGCATCGGGGCCGGTTTGGTCGCGACCACCGGTTTGACGGGAGTGACCCGGGCAGGCGCGGCGTTTGCACTCTGCTCGCCACGCAGGCGGCTTCGCAGCAAATTGCGCTTGCCAAGCAGGCTCTGCATGCTGGAGGTCGAAGAGATGGCGACGTCTTCCCCTTGGACCTCAACCTGCTGCGTCTGCCCGGCGTCATCCGCCGCCAACGGCGCAGAGGCTGGCTCTGCTGCAGGCGGACTGGCGGGCACCACGGCCTCGTAGCCCATCCGTTCGGCCTCACGCAGCAGCTCATCCTGCTCGGCAAAGAGCGGATCCAGCACTGCGCCCTCCTCCGCCTTGGGTGCGGGGGCGACGTGCTCGGCCTCAAGGACCGATGCTGGCGCGGCGGGAGCCTGTGGTGCTGCGCTGGCAGCCGGGGCCGGCTCAGCCCCCTGGGGCTTTCCCGGCAGGAGCGGCGCGCTTTCCCTCGCAGCCGCCATCACGCCGGAGTGCCCTGTCATGAGAGGTTGGGCCGCCAGGTTGGCGGGATGGACCACCTCGCGCCGGGGAGAGAAGGCCAGCATCCGCAGACAGGTCATCTCCAGTGCGGTGCGCCCGTCAGGGGCCCAGGGCAGATCCTTGCGCCCCCCCAGCACGATTTGATAGCAGAGCTGCACCTCTTCCGGGCTCATGGCTCCGGCGAGCTGCAGCAAGGCATCGGCATCCGCCCCCTGCTCCTGCACGCTCGCAGGCAGCAGTTGCGCCATGGCCACCCGGTGGAGCAAGGCTTCCAGCTCGGCGTGAAGCTGATCGAAATCCGGCCCCAGGGTAGCAATCTCGGTGATCTTGGCCATGGTAGCGGGTGCATCCTGGCGCAGCACTGCCTCCAGCAACTGGTGCAGGTGGTGATGATCGAGGGTCCCCAGCATGGCGAGCACGCTCTCCAGGCGCACGCTGCCGTTGCCGTGGGCCAATGCCTGATCGGTGAGGCTCAGGGCATCGCGCATGCTGCCATCGGCCGCCTTGGCCAGGGCCAGCAGGGCGCGAGGCTCGAAGGGTTGTCCCTCCTGATCCAGCACCCATTCGAGCTGCCTGGCAATCTGGGTCTGATCCAGACTCTTCAGATGAAACTGCAGGCAGCGCGAGAGGATGGTGATGGGGAGCTTCTGCGGATCCGTGGTGGCCAGCAGGAATTTCACATAGGGGGGCGGCTCTTCCAGGGTTTTGAGCAGCGCATTGAAGCTGTGGCGCGACAGCATATGCACTTCATCGATGAGGTACACCTTGAAACGACCACGGGCCGGACGGTACTGGACGTTGTCGAGCAGTTCGCGGGTGTCTTCCACCTTGGTGCGGGACGCCGCATCGATTTCCAGCAGATCGACGAAATTGCCCTGATCGATCTCGCGGCAGGTATCGCACACACCGCACGGATGGCTGCTGATCCCCTGCTCGCAGTTGAGGCTCTTGGCCAGAATGCGGGCGATGGTGGTCTTGCCCACCCCGCGGGTCCCGCTCAGCAGGTAGGCATGGTGAAGCCGTCCCTGATCCAGGGCATTGGTCAGGGCAGTCAGCACATGTTGCTGGCCGACCACTTGTTCAAACGTATGGGGGCGCCATTTGCGCGCCAAAACCTGATAGCTCATAGATCTCGATGCTGGGAAACGAGGCATTGAGGCTGGATGCTAACACAAATGGAGGGCTGGCTGTATGGGGGATGCGCCGCCTTGGGAGGGATCGCTTGAATTTCAAACCGGTGCCCGTTCAGGCACCGGTTTGCGGCAGAAAGCAGGGTGACGAGGCCTGCCGCGCGAAGGGGCGATTTACGCCCCCGCGAGTTCCACCAGAGAGACCACCTTGACGCCGGCGGCGGTCAGGCGGGCATCACCGCCCAGGGACGGCAGGGAGATGATGAAGGCGGCATCCGCTACCTCACCGCCGGCGCGGCGGATGAGCTTGACGGTGGCATCGACGGTGCCGCCGGTGGCCAGCAGATCGTCCACCACCAGCACCTTGTCACCGGGCACGATGGCATCGGTGTGCAGTTGCAGGGTGTCGGTGCCGTACTCCAGGGCGTAGGACTCCTCGATGACGGCGCGGGGCAGCTTGCCCGGCTTGCGCACCGGCACGAACCCCAGCCCCATGGCGTAGGCAACCGGGGCGCCGAAGATGAAGCCACGGGCCTCGGTGCCGACAATCTTGGTGATGCCTTGATCACGGTAATGATCGGCCAGCAGATCGATGGTGGCCTTGAAGGCCTCGGCATTCTCGATCAGGCTGGTGATGTCGCGAAACAGAATGCCCGGCTTCGGATAGTCGGGAATGGTCTTGATGCTCGCTTCGATAAACTTCAGGGTTTCCGGATTCATTATTTGACCGCTTATTTTTTGAGCCCTGCCATGGCGGCGCACGGGGTCTCCGCCTGGGGGCAATAAAAAGGCCCGTCACGCAAAAATGACGAGCCGACTCCATAGCATTATTGCCGCGATAGCTTAGGGATTTCACTTCTTCATTGCAACCGGCTCCAGCACCGGCAGACGCATCAACCAGGTGAGCAGGATCACCATTATGACAACCAGCAGCCACCTCACCCAGGGCAACGGCACCACCAGCAGCGATACCGAGAACGAGATCAGGATAAAGATGATGGCGCGGCGTCTCGCGTGACGGCGAATGCCGCGATACTGCTGCCAGTCGAGGATGGGGGGGCCAAACCAGGGATGCGCCAGCAACCAGCCATGAAAGCGGGGGGAGGAGCGCGCAAACAGCGCCGCCGCCAGCAACATGAAAGGGGTGGTCGGCAGCAGGGGCAGGACTATCCCGACTATCCCGGTGGCGAAGGCAAGCCAGCCCAGGGCCATCAGACACCAGCGTTTCATGGGTACTCCTCTGCATGTATCTCTGCCTTTAGCCTAACAGAGTTGGCCCGGAAGCTGACAGCCTGGCCCAGTCGGCGGCCGTCGATTGGGGTCATCGAGTGGGCAGACGGCTGACAATCCCGGCCATTGCCACTACAATCTGCGCTCTTTTTTCTCCCCTTGTCTTCGGAAGCAGCTATGCGCGTTATTTTGGCCCCCATGCAGGGGGTGCTGGATCACCTGATGCGGGAGGTCCTCACCTCCGTCAATGATTACGACCTCTGCGTCAGTGAATTCATCCGGGTGGTCGATCAACTGCTGCCCGCCAAGGTCTTCCATCGCCTCTGCCCCGAGCTGAAACAGGATGGCAAGACCCGTGCGGGGACCCCGGTACGGGTGCAACTGCTGGGACAACATCCGGAGTGGCTGGCAGAAAATGCCATACGGGCCATCGAGCTCGGCTCTCCCGGGGTCGATCTCAACTTCGGCTGCCCTGCCCCCACGGTCAACAAGAGCAAGGGGGGCGCCGTGCTGCTCAAGGAGCCCGAGACCATCTATCGCATCGTCAAGGCGGTGCGGGAGGCCGTGCCTGCCCACCTGCCGGTGAGCGCCAAGATCCGTCTGGGATACGATGACAAGGATCTCTATCTGGACAACGCCCAGGCCGTCTATCAGGGGGGGGCCAACGAGCTGGCGGTGCATGCCCGCACCAAGCGCGAAGGCTACAAGGCGCCGGCACACTGGGAGTACGTGGACGCCATCCGCCGCGCCCTGCCCATCCCCGTCACCGCCAACGGCGAGATCTGGAACCATGCCGATGCCCTGACCTGTGCCCGGGTGTCCGGTTGCGATGCCCTCATGGTGGGCCGGGGCGCCATCTCCCTGCCCAACCTGGCCAACGTGATGAAGACGGGGTGTGCCCACATGAGCTGGGCCGAGGTACTGCAACTGATGGTGACCTACACCGAGCAGGATCTGGCGAGCGACAAGGCCGACTACTACCCGAGCCGCATCAAGCAGTGGTTCTCCTACATAGTGCGGGAATACCCCCAGGCCGACGAGCTGTTTCGCCGTATCCGCACCATCAAGACCGCAGAGGAGATCCGCACCGCCCTCGAGCGCGAGTGCGCCTCACAGGCCTAGACTTGGCCGCCACCCCGCGGCGCCCTATGATGAAGGCTCATTGACAGGAGGTCAGGATGCAGGGAGTACCGGTCAACTTTACCCATCAGCACGACAGGGCCGATTTTCGCGCCCTGCCGGGGCAGCCTGCGACCGAGCTCTATCGCGCCCACATCCAGCACCACATCTTCGATCCCCATAGTCACGAGGGGTTTGGCCTCGGTGTCATCGAGTGCGGTGCCGAGCGCTTTCGCTATCGCGGCAGCCAGCTCCTGGCCGGTCCCGGCAGCCTGGTGCTGATGAACCCCGATGAGCTGCACACGGGCGAGTCAGCCTGCGAGCAAGGGTGGCGCTATCGCATGCTCTACCTGCCCGCCGATCGGCTCGAGGCCATCAGCGGCGAGCGCGACTGGCATTTCACCGATGCCGTGCGAAGCGATCCGCGCACTGCCCCCGTCCTGCAGGCGGCCCTGGATGCCCTCTGGCACTGTGACAGCGAGCTCGCCGCCGACGGCCTGCTGCTAAGGGTGTGCGAGACCCTGCGCCCCCATGCCCGGGCCCTGGCGGCCCCGCGCGAAGCGGCCCACCCTCTGGGCCGCGCCATCGACTATATGCAGGCCTGTTTCGCCCGCCCCATTACCCTGGCCGAGCTGGCCGGTGCAGTGAATCTCAGCCCCTACCACTTCCAGCGCAGCTTCAAGGCCCGCTTTCACGTCACCCCCCAGCAGATGTTGATGGCCATCCGCCTGCAGCGCGCCAAGGGGTGGCTGGCCGCAGGCCTGCCTGCTGCCGAGGTGGCCGCCACCTGTGGTCTGGCCGATCAATCCCACCTCAACCGTGCCTTCCTGCGCCGCTATGGCACCACCCCGGTCCGCTACCAGAAACAGGTGCAGGCTGGCCGCTAAAGCGCAATCTGGTTCAATACGCCCCCCTTCCCCCCTGCTAGGCTGGCCTCCTTCTTCTTTACCGGATATGAAACATGTTGATCGGAGTCCTGTTTGCCCTGCTGGCCGGCCTGATGTGGGGGCTCATCTTCGTCGCCCCCCTCTTGGTGGACGGCTACCCCCCCGCCCTGCTCGCGAGCGGCCGCTACCTCGCCTTCGGCCTCATCGTGCTGCCGCTCGCCTGGCAGGCCCGCAAACACCTGGCGGCCCTCTCGGCCAGCGACTGGCGAGAGGCCCTCGCCCTTACTCTGGTGGGGAACCTCCTCTACTACTTCTGCCTGTCGGGGGCCATCTTGCGCATCGGCTCGCCCCTGGCGGCCATGTTTATCGGCACCCTGCCGGTGGTGACGGCCCTGGCCGCCAACCGCCTCTATGGCGCACGGGACGGTCGCCTCTCCCGCACCCGGCTCTACCCGTCCCTGGTGCTGATGGGGGCCGGCCTCTATCTGGTCAACAGCGCCGAGCTGATCTGGCACACCGAGGCGCGCACCGAACAACTGCTTGGGCTCGCCCTGGCGGTGGGCGCCGTGCTGTGCTGGACCTGGTATCCCCTGCGCAACGCCCGCTGGCTGCGCGAGCACCCGGGCCGCAGTCCGGCCGTCTGGGCCACCGCCCAGGGGCTGGTGACCCTACCGGTAGCGCTCATTGCCTATCTCGGCAGCCTCGGCCATCTTGCCCTGAGCGCACCGGACTTTCCCCTGCCCTTCGGGCCGACGCCCCTGCGCTTCGTGCTGCTGATGGGGGCGGTGGGGCTCTTCTGCTCCTGGCTCGGCACCCTGTGCTGGAACGAAGCGAGCCAGCGCCTGCCGACCGTGCTGGTCGGGCCGCTCATTGTGTTCGAGACTCTTTCGGGGCTCTTGCACGCCTTTATGCTGCGCGGGATCATGCCCCCCATGAGTACCCTGGTGGGTGTCGTCTGTCTGGTGGCGGGGGTGCTCTACGTCATCACCGGCAAGCCGCAACCGCAGCCGGAAAAACGCGCCAAAGCACGGTTAACTTGACTCATGTCATCTTGATAAACTGCATCTTTCCCTATACTGGCCGGGTTTTATGACTCGTCTTTGGGGGCTGCAGTGTGTGAAGTGACGCAAGCCCGGTTGGCCGAATGGCATGAGCGCCTTCTGACCGACTGGGCGCAAACAAGAGAGGAGCTGATCCGTCAGCTCAAGGCCTGTCGACAAGATGACTGGGCACAGAAGGTGGAGCGCTGCGAGCGAGATCAACTGGTTGATCTGACCAGCCGTCTCGATCTGCCCGGGGTGGAACACAGCGTGGCACGCCTCAAGCGGCTCGACGCGGCGCTCTGCCAGATGGATCTGGGGCTCTATGGCTTCTGCTCCGATTGTGAGGAGCCGCTGCTCCCTGAACAGCTGGAACAGGATCCGACCCTGCAACGCTGCCCGCGCTGCGAGGCCCGCTACCGCAAGGGGTTCCACGCTCACGAACTCTGATGGGGGCACCCTTTGTGCCCGCCATTTTCCTCCTCCCCCCCTTCTCGCTTCCCAACATGACCAACCCCCTGGCGCGACGATCCCGGCAACCCCGGGGGCAGCCGCACAGGCATGAAAAAGGGGAGTCATGGACTCCCCTTCTCGTACTGCGTACTCGTCACTGGGCCAGCAGGTGGCCTACCAGCTCATGACGCCACCCTTGCAGCAGCATGGGCTTGTCAGCCCTGGCCCGCTCCTCGGCACTCATGCGCCAGCTCCAGGTGAAGTACTGGTGGATGATCTTCTTGCTCGCCACCAGCTCCGGCGGAATGTTGCTGGCCTTGGCCTTCTCCTCCACCATGGCCTTGATGCGCTTGAGCTCGGCCTTGTACTGGGGGAAGTCCACCAGACGGCGGATGGGATCGGGCCAGCTAGCAGGGTCGCTCTGCTGGGCGGCGGCGACGATGTCCAGCATCCGCTTGCCGTGGATCTTGATCTCGATGGGCGAGAGGCCCAGCTCGTTGAGATCCCGCAGCGAAGCGGGACGACGCTCCGCCACCTTGAACAGGTGCAGCTCTTTGACCACGAAGTTGAGGGCGAGATCCCGGCGTACCGCTTCCTGCTGGCGCCAGGCGGCCAGCTCGCGCAGGATGGCCAGCTCACGGCGACCCAGTTGCCAGGCGTTGACTATCTCGAGGTAGGCCTGACGGGGATCGCTGCCCTGGGTCTTGCGGGCGGAGTGGTTCTGGCACTCCTGTTCGAACCAGGGGAACTTGCCGCTCTCGCGCAGTCTGGCCATCACCTTCTCGTAGAGGGGCATGAGGTAGAAGACATCCGCCGCGGCATATTCCAGCTGACGAGGGGTAAGGGGGCGCGCCAGCCAGTCGGTACGGGCCTGATCCTTCTCAAGCTCGACCCCGAGGAATTCGTTGACCAAGGCGCCAAACCCCACCGACACACCATGACCCAGGAAGGCTGCCGCCAGCTGGGTATCGTGCATCTGGTTGGGCAGGTGACCCGCCTGATGCTGGATAAGTTCCAGATCCTCACCGGAGGCGTGCAGGATGGCAATCTGTCCGGCCCGACCGAGGCGCTGCCACAAACCGGAGAGATCCAGGGTCAGGGGATCGAGCAGGGCAAGCTGCTTGCCATCGTAGATCTGGAACAGACCGAGCTGGGGATAGTAGGTACGGGTGCGAACGAATTCGGTATCGATGGCCAGGGGAACGTCGGCCAGAGAAGCGAGATACTGATCCAGTTCGGCTTGCTGTGAAATGAGTTGATATTGCATCGTTGCCTGCACGTTGGTCGGATCCAGAAAGAAAAAACCGTGGATGTCCCACGGTTTTGCATAACGACAGCGCTGGACTGCAAAGCAGTGCATGCCGGTTACTGCTTGGCAATCTCCTCGTCGCGCAACACGCGGCGCAGGATCTTGCCCACGTTGGTCTTGGGAAGTTCGTCGCGAAATTCTACCAGTTTCGGCACCTTATAGGCAGTCAGATGTTTGCGGCAGTGGGCAATTATCTCCTCTTCCGCCAGCTTTGCATCTTTCTTGACCACGAAGATCTTCACCTGCTCGCCGGACACCGGGTTGGGTACGCCGACGGCGGCCACCTCCAGCACCTTGGGATGCAGGGCCACCACGTCTTCTATCTCGTTCGGGTAGACGTTGAAGCCGGAGACCAGGATCATGTCCTTCTTGCGATCGACGATCTTGAAGAAACCCTGCTCGTCGCATACCGCAATGTCGCCGGTGCAGAGCCAGCCATCCTGCATCACCTCGGCGGTCGCCTCCGGGCGCTGCCAGTAGCCGGTCATCACCTGAGGACCGCGCACCTGCATCTCGCCGGGGGCACCCCGTTCGGTGACCTGGTTCCCCTCGTCATCCACCAGACGGATCTCGGTGGAACAGACCGGCAGACCGATGGAGCCGTTGTAATCCACCAGATCATAGGGGCAGACGCTCACCAGGGGCGAGCACTCGGTCAGGCCATAGCCCTCCAGCAGCGGGGTGCCGGTCAGCCCCTTCCACTGCTCGGCCACCGCCCGTTGCACCGCCATGCCGCCACCGATGGTGAGCTTGAGCTTGGCAAAATCCATGCCCTTGAACTCGTCGTTGTTGACCAGGGCGTTGAACAGGGTATTGACCCCGGTGATGCAGGTGAAAGGATACTTCTTGATCTCTTTGACAAAGCCCGGGATGTCGCGGGGGTTGCTGATGAGCAGGTTGTAGCCCCCCAGACGCATGAACAGCAGGCAGTTCACTGTCAGGGCGAAGACGTGATAGAGCGGCAGCGCCGTGACCACAAACTCCTTGCCGCGCTCCAGCACGGGGCCATAGACACCGAGGCACTGCTCGACGTTGGCGATCATGTTGCGATGAGTCAGCATGGCCCCCTTGGAGAGGCCGGTGGTCCCGCCGGTGTATTGCAGGAAGGCGATGTCCTGGTTGCTGATCTCGGGTTTGATGTACTGCAGGTAGCGCCCCTTGGCGAGGGCCTGGCGCATGGTGCTGGCATGGGGCAAGTTGTACTTGGGCACCAGCTTCTTGACGTATTTGACCACGAAGTTGACCAGGGTCCCCTTGGCCAGCCCCAGGTTGTCCCCCATCCGGGTCAGGATCACATGCTTGACCGGGGTGTCATACACCACTTTTTCCAGGGTGTGGGCAAAGTTGGAGACGATGACGATGGCCTTGGCGCCGGAGTCTTTCAACTGATGCTCCAGCTCGCGCGGGGTATAGAGGGGGTTGACGTTCACCACCGTCATGCCGGCCCGCAGGATGCCGAATACCGCGATGGGGTATTGCAGCAGGTTCGGCATCATCACGGCCACCCTGTCCCCCTTGCCGAGCTTCAGCTCGTTTTGCAGGTAGGCGGCGAAGGCTCGGGACTGCTCCTCCAGCCGGCGGTAGGTAATGGTCTGCCCCATGTTGACGAAGGCGGGTTGATCGGCGAACTGGTTCACCGACTCTTCAAACATCTCGACCAGAGAGCCGTATTGGTCTGGATTGATCTCGGCGGGCACCCCTTCTGGATAACGCTTCAGCCAGACTCTTTCCACGAACTTCTCCTGCATAACTCGCACCTGTGCGCTCACTGTGTTGCCTCCGTCCCTGTCACATCCATTTCAATCAATTGTTTTAAGTTCATGCTCTAATGCCGCACATATTTACATAAGGCAACATCAATTAACAGTGAATTAACAACGGGAAGTGTGAGGGAGAAAGCAAACCTGACATGATTCAAAGCCGCCGATCCTACCGGATTTCAGCGAAGTTTTCGATATAAACGGCGGTTTCTGATGAATTTTCCATATGAAAATGATGGCCTCCTGCCACTGTCACCCGTTCAATGTGGCCAAAGACCGCCTCCCGCAACTGCCACTGTGCCAGGAGCCCGGGGAAGCCCTGCTCTCCCCGGATAAAGAGCACCGGACAGACGATGGCCCGGATCAGGGCCTGGGCCTGCCCCTCGCTCATGCGCAGGGGCGAGAGATCGCGAAGACGGGGATCACTGCGCCAATACCAGCGCCCTGCCCGCGCCTCCAGTTGTCGCTCGCAGATAAGGCGTGCCGCACTCGGGGGGATGTCCGCCACCTTGCAGCGGGCAGCCACCGCCTCCTCGAGGGTGGCAAATCCACTGGTTGCACGCTCACGGGTACGAGTGCGGTTGAGGATGGCGCGGCGCAGCTGCCCCGGTACCTCCTCGTCGGGCTGGCTCAAGGGGCCGAGCCCCTCCAGCAGAATGAGCCGCTCGATTTGTTCGGGAAAAACGCCGGCATAGGCAGAGGCAATCAGCGCCCCTAGGGAGTGACCAAGCAGGATGAAACGCTGCCAGCCCGCGGCCTGGGTGATCTGGTAGAGATCATCCAGCCAGTCCACGAAGACATAGGGAGTCGACTTGTGATCGGAGTGACCATGGCCCGGCAGATCGACGCAGACCAGATGAAACGCTCCCAGCCAGGGGGCCAGAGGCAAAAAGCTGGCACCGTTGTCGAGCCAGCCATGGAGGGCCACCAGCAGCGGTCTGCCCTCCTGACCATTGTCCAGCAGGGCGATGTGCCGCCCGTCCGCCAGGCGCAGCCTGCGCTCCTGCAATGTCGCCGTCATCCGGGCTCCTCAGCGGCGCAGGGGCCGTCTGGGCCAGAAGGGATCATAGAAAGGATCGTAAAAGTAGGGATCCATGTAGCGGATCTCCACCTCCTTCACCGGTGGCCACAGCTTGCTCCCCGTCACCTTGAGTACCGAGAAGCGATACTTGTGCTCGCCAATCTGGCTGTCCACCGGCTTGTCGAGGGTGCCGAGCACCGTCAGGCTGCGACCCTTGGCATAGAGGGTCGGGTCGACAAACCCCTGCATGATGGCGAGAAAACGACCTGGGCTCTGCTCGGTCTGCTCCGGCACCCCGTTGGACTTGAGGGGCAGATAGACCACCTCGATGACACTCTGATCCGCCTTGTTGTGGACCGCCGAGATGACACCGCTCCAGCGGGCCGGCTTGCTTTCCATCCCCTGCAGGGCGGGTTGATAGGCCACTAGCTGATCCGCAGGCTCATAGGCAAGCTCTTTGGGCACCGTGCTGCAACCGCCCAGCAGCAGCCCCACCAATCCCAGCATGATCACGGATTTTCTCATTCGTCTCTCCTTCATCGTCCGACAAAGCAGCCCGGGGCAGCTGTTGCCGCCTATTCGCGACCCGGCAGTTTCTTCCAGGTCACCTTGTCACGCAGATAGACAGGGGTGGCCTGCTCTACCGGCACCGCCTCACCCGCAAGCCAGGCCTGGCGTGCCAGAGGCAGCATGTCGGCGGCCGCCGGGAAACGCACCTGGCTTGGGGTCAGCACATCTGCCAGGCCGTCCAGAGTCTCGCCATAGGTTTCAAAACCGGTGCCAACGCAGCTCACCGCGCCAGTCAGCTTGTCACGGGCCTGCACCAGTGCGGCTGGCTCGCTCACCACCTCCTCGCCCACCAGCGTCATCACCCCGTCCACCAAGGCGTAGTGGCCGAAATAGACCTCGTCCATGCGCGCATCGATGGCGGCAAGCACCTGCTCGGCCCCTTCCAGCTTATGGGCCCCCTGGGCCATGGCCGCCAGGGTGGAGACACCGATCATCGGCACGCCGGCACCAAAGGCGAGCCCCTGGGCCACGCTGATCCCGATCCGTACCCCGGTGAAGGAGCCAGGCCCACGACCGAAGGCGATGGCGTCGAGCTCATCCAACGATAGACCGGCTTCATCCAACAGAGCCTGAACCATGGGCAGGATCTTGCGGGTATGGTCACGGGGCGCCTCTTCCCAGCGGGAAAAGAGGGTATCGCCCACCAAGAGGGCTGCGGAGCAGGCTTCGGTGGCGGTATCCACGGCCAGGATCTTCAACTCATCCATTCTTTTTATTCTCTTCACATCAGTCAGTTAAATCGTCAGCATGGCCAAGGCCTGCCGTCATGCATGGCCGGGGGCAATCAGCCCCGGCGCGGCGGACTCACTCCCGTGGTCCGAAAAATTCTCCCAGGGTCGCCAGCTCCCGGGTCCGTGGAATGGCAGGCAGGCTCTTGATGAAGGTGGCGCCATAGGGCTTGTTGACCACCCGAGGATCACAAATAACCAGTACGCCGTGATCACTGCGATCACGGATGAGCCGCCCCACCCCCTGCTTGAGGGCAATCACCGCCTTGGGCAACTGCAGCTCGGCAAAGGGATCCCCCCCCTTGAGCTTGCAATCCTCCACCCGTGCCTTGAGCTGGGGATCGTCCGGGCTCGCAAAGGGCAGCTTGTCGATGATAACACAGGACAATGCCGCCCCCCGCACGTCTATCCCCTCCCAGAAACTGCTGGTGGCTACCAGCACGGCCCGACCGTTCTCCACGAAGGTCTTGAGCAGCCGCTGCTTGTTGTCTTCCCCTTGCAGCAGGACGGTGCGGCCGATTTCCCGGCGCAGCACCTCAGCCACCTGGCGCATCACCTGATGGCTGGTGCAGAGGAAAAAACATCCCCCCGGCGTCTTGTTGATGAGGGGGATCATCAGGGTCGCCAGCTGCTCCCCGCGCCCGAAGGCATTGGGCTCTGGCAAGAAACGGGGTACGCACAGGCGCGCCTGCTCGGCGTAATCGAACGGACTGTCGAGAATGAGTTCGGCGCTGCCGGCCAGCCCCATCTCGGCGACGAAGTGGGCGAAGCGATTGTCCACCGTCAAGGTGGCCGAGGTGAAGACCCAGGCCACCTCGGGGCGCTGCACCTCGGCACCGAAGCGCTCGGCGACCGACAGCGGCGTCAGATTGAGGGTAAAGTGCAGACGCGAACAGTCATACCAGTAGGAGAAACCGGTCTGGTTGACCGCCAGCACCTCCCCAAGGCGAGTACGCAGCTCGCTGATGCGCTCGAAACAGTGATCCAGCTGCTCGCCACGCCCGAGCGCCAGTTTCAGCACCTCGTAGCAGAGCCCGAGCGCGTCGTTGAGGCGAGCCAGCGCCTGGGCCCAGAGCGGCTGGCGCAGCAGGTCTCGGGTGTTGCCGCGCCCCCCCTCCACGCCGAAGGCCAGACGCAGATCCTGGCTGGCGATGGCGAGCCGGTCCGCCGCCTTGCCGAGCTGGGCCATGTCGTGAGCCTCGGCCCGATAAGCCAACTGGATGTCCTGGGCCAGATCCTGGATGGTGCGGCTGCCCACGGACTTGCCGAAGTAGTGGCTGGCGATCTCGGGCAGTTGGTGCGCCTCGTCGAACACATAGACCTGCGCCTCGGGCACCAGCTCGCCAAAGCCGGTGTCTTTCACCGCCATGTCGGCGAAAAAGAGGTGATGGTTGATCACCACCACCTGGGCCTCCATGGCGCGGCGGCGGGCCACCACCAGGTGGCAGTCGTCATAGTAGGGACAGTCGCGGCCCAGGCAGTTCTCGTTGGTGCTGGTGACATGGGGGAGGATCTCGGCATTCTCCTGCAGCCCCGGAATGTCCCCCACATCGCCATTGTCCGTGGTGGTGGACCAGGACTTCACCTTGACCAGATCATTGAGCACGTCGGGCTTTTGCAGGTGGGATTCGGCGAGCAGGCGGTTCATTCGCTCGATGCACAGGTAGTTGCTGCGCCCCTTGAGCAGGGCCACAGGCCGCGTGTAGTCGAGCGCCCCCGTGATGGTGGGGAGATCCCGGTAGAAGAGCTGCTCCTGCAGGTTCTTGGAGCCCGTGCTGATGACGATCCGCTTGCCGGACTCCAGCGCCGGCACCAGGTAGGCGTAGGTCTTGCCGGTGCCCGTGCCCGCCTCCACCAGCAGGCGATCGCCGTGCCGGATGGCGCGCGCCACCGCCTCGGCCATCTCCAGTTGCGGCGCGCGGGCCTTGAAGCCCTCGATGTGGCGGGCCAGGGGGCCGTCTGGCTTGAACAGGGTCTGGATGATGGTCAAAGGCATGTCCCGCTGCAAAAGCGGGCATTATGCCAAAAGCGCGGAAAAAGCGGGACTGATAATGCGTTCAGACGAAGAGATCAATCCGGTGGTCCGGATCCGGTTTGTGATCATCATCCTGCACCGCTGGTTGATCAGGCTTTGGCGGCTGCTCTCTCTGCTGGTGATGCTGGCCACCGCCGCCATTGTCGGTGCCTATCTTGCGCAGCTGATGTTTCTGGCTGATCTGGGTCACCTCCCGCTTGATGTCATCCGGGCTCGGTGTCGAGGGTGCTCGGGGCAGGATGGGAAATAGCAGGTCCTGGCTGGGCATGATGTCGCCTCCTTTGGCATCTCATTGTCTAGTTATCGACCGGAAAACCGTTTTCTCAACTTTAATCGTCCGGATCACATTTTTCGGTTGCATTTTCTGTCAAGGCAGGTAGTTTAAACCGGGCGTCAACAACGGCATCTGATTTGTAAAGGATTGATTACATCATGAAGTTCACCACCCTGAAGACTCATCATCACCATCATCATCCCGAATAGTCTTTCAGGAGGTTGACTGCTGGAAGACACTTAACTGGTGACTTCCAAAAGGACCGCAAGATTCATAAACCCTCGGAAGCACATACTTCCGAGGGTTTTTTCGTTTTTGACTAGAAGGAAATCGAGCAATGGAAACACAACGTCTGCGCATCGCCATGCAAAAATCCGGTCGTCTGAGCCAGGATTCCCAGGCCCTCTTCAAGAGCTGCGGCCTCAAGATCAACCTGCGGGAACAGCGCCTCATCGCCCATGTCGAGAACATGCCCATCGACATTCTGCGAGTGCGTGATGACGACATCCCGGGTCTGGTGATGGAAGGGGTGGTCGATCTTGGCATCATCGGCGAGAACGTTCTCGAAGAGGTGCAGCTCATCCGCGCAGCCCAGGGGCAGCCCTTTGCGGTGAAGACCCTCAAACAGCTCGACTTCGGCGGCTGCCGCCTCTCTCTGGCGGTGCCGGACGATGTCAACTACACAGGACCCGAGAGCCTGGCCGGCAAGCGCATCGCCACCTCCTACCCCGGTCTGCTCAAGCGCTTCTTCGACGAGAAGGGCCTGGGCTTCAAGAGCGTGATGCTGGGCGGCTCGGTGGAAGTGGCCCCCCGCGCGGGTCTGGCCGATGCCATCTGCGATCTGGTCTCCACCGGCGCAACCCTGGAAGCCAACGGCCTGAAAGAGGTCGAGGTGATCTACCGCTCCAAGGCCGTGCTGGTGCAGGCCCCCAACCCCCTGAACGATGCCAAGCAGAAGCTCATTGACAAGCTGCTGCCCCGCATCCAGGGGATGCAACAGGCGCGCGAAAGCAAATACATCATGCTGCACGCCCCCAAAGACAAGCTCGATGCCATCACCGATCTGCTGCCGGGGGCGGAGCGTCCCACCATCATGCAGCTCGCCGGTGACACCAACCAGGTGGCCCTGCACGTCGTCTCCAGCGAAACCCTGTTCTGGGAGACCATGGAACAGCTCAAGGCCCTGGGTGCCAGCTCCATCCTGGTGCTGCCCATTGAAAAGATGATGGAATAAGCCGAGAGAGATGGAATAAGGAAGACACATCATGCAGACCCTGATCTGGAAGACCCTCTCCCCCGCCCGGCAAGCCGAGGTCCTGACCCGGCCCGCCCTTGGCGACGAAGCCGACATCGGTACCGTGGTGCGAGACATCATTGCCGCGGTACGCAGCCGGGGCGATGAGGCCCTGCGCGAGCTGAGCCAGCGTTTCGAACGCGCGCCCCGCGAACAGCTTCGGGTGAGCGACGCGGAGGTGGATGCCGCCTGCACTCGACTCGGTGATGACATCAAGGGCGCCATCGAGGCCGCCATCGCCAATATCCGTACCTTCCACGCCGCCCAGGTGCAGCCCGTCGTGCGCGTCGAGACCCAGCCCGGGGTGCTGTGCGAGCTGCGCACCCAACCCATCAGCCGGGTCGGTCTCTATGTCCCGGGAGGCAGCGCGCCGCTCCCCTCCACCGTGATGATGCTGGCCATTCCGGCAAGCCTGGCCGGTTGCCGTGAGGTGGTGCTCTGCACCCCGTCTCCGGCGAGCGACGAGATCCTGTTTGCCGCCCGCGCCTGTGGCGTTCGCCAGGTGTTCGCCATCGGCGGCGCCCAGGCCATCGCGGCCATGGCCTATGGCACGCAGACCATCCCCAAGGTGGACAAGATCTTCGGCCCGGGCAACGCCTATGTGACCGAAGCCAAGGGCCAGGTTTCCCGTGACTGGCGGGGCGCCGCCATCGACATGCCAGCCGGCCCCTCCGAGGTGCTGGTGATCGCAGACGAGAGCGCCAACCCGGCCTTCGTGGCATCGGATCTGCTCTCCCAGGCCGAGCACGGCCCCGACAGCCAGGTGGTGCTAGTCACCACCTCCGCTTCCCTGGCCGATGCCATCGGCAGCGAGCTCCAGGTGCAGCTCGCCGACCTCAGCCGCCGCGACATCGCCGAGCAAGCCCTGAAGGCAAGCCTGGTGATCCTCTGCGACAACCTGGAGGAGGCCTGCGCCATCTCCAACGCCTATGCCCCGGAACACCTCATCGTGCAGACCCGGGCCCCCCGGGATCTGCTGGACAAGCTCGAGAACGCGGGCTCCATCTTCCTCGGGGCATGGACACCGGAGTCGGTCGGTGATTACGCCAGCGGCACCAACCACACCCTGCCCACCTACGGCTATGCCCGCACCTGCTCGAGCCTGGGACTTGCCGACTATCAGCGCCGCTACACGGTTCAAGAGCTCACTGCAGACGGCATTCGCGGCCTTGGCCCCATCGTCCAGCGCATCGCCCAGGCCGAGGGGCTCGATGCCCACAAGCATGCCGTCACCCTCAGGTTGAACGCCCTGGCCGCCGAGCCCCAACAAACAGCACAGCAGAAGGATTTGTCATGAGCATCGTCAATCTGGCCCGTCGCGTCGTGCGGGCTCTCACTCCCTACCAGTCCGCGCGCCGCATCGGCGGCCAGGGCCACGTCTGGCTCAATGCCAACGAGGCCCCCCTGGCCTACCCCTTCACCGTCGAGGGGAGCCGTCTCAACCGCTATCCCGAGTGCCAGCCGGCCGAGGTGGTGAATGGCTATGCCGCCTACGCCGGGGTCAATCCGGATCAGGTGCTGGTGAGCCGCGGCGCCGACGAGGCCATCGAGCTCTTGATCCGCACCTTCTGCGAGGCTGGGGAAGATCAGATCCTCATCTGCCCCCCCACCTACGGCATGTACGCCATCAGCGCCGAGACCTGTGGCGTGGGGATTGTCGAGCAGCCATTGACCGCCAGCCGTCAGCCGGACTGGCCCGCCATCGCCGATCGCCTCTCTGACGTGAAGCTGGTGTTCCTCTGCTCCCCCAACAATCCCACCGGGGATCTGGTGGGCCGCAAGGGACTCGTCGCCCTGCTGGAGAAGGCCCGGGACCGCGCCATCATCGTCGTGGACGAGGCCTACATCGAGTTCTGCCCGGAGGCCTCCGTGGTGGACCTGCTCGCCCAATACCCGAACCTGGTGGTGACCCGCACCCTCTCCAAGGCCTTCGCCCTGGCAGGGATCCGCTGCGGCTTTACCCTGGGGGATCCCGAGGTGATTGCCATGCTGGCCAAGGTGATCGCGCCCTACCCCATTCCCGACCCCATCGCCCAGATTGCCGCTCAGGCGCTCTCTCCCATGGGGCTGGAACTGATGCAGGAGCGGGTGCAGGAGCTCAACAAGCAAAAGGCGCTCATCAAGGCGGAGCTGCTTCGTCTGTCCTGCGTCAAGGAAGTGTTCGAGGACAAGGGCAACTTCGTGCTGGTGCGCTTCGTGGATGGCGCCGCCGTGTTCGCCGCCATGAAGGCCGCCGGCATCATCTTGCGTGATTTCTCCAGCAAGCCTGGCCTTGACAACAGCATCCGCATCACCATCGGCTATCAGGGCGAAATGGACGCCGTGCTGGCCGTGCTGCGTGACCTGCCCCCACCCTCTCTGTAAGACAAGCAAGGATGTAGCGATGAAAACCCCGTTTTTGTTTATCGACCGTGACGGCACCCTGATCGAGGAGCCGGTCACCGACAAGCAGGTGGACAGCCTTGCGAAGCTGCGCTTCGAGCCCATGGTGATACCTGTGCTGCGTGAGCTCCAGGCCGCCGGCTACGTGCTGGTGATGGTGACCAACCAGGATGGGCTCGGCACCGCCAGCCTGCCCCTTGAAAACTTCCAGCCGCCCCACGACCTGATGATGCACCTCTTCGAATCCCAGGGCGTCACCTGGGAGCAAGTGCTGATCTGTCCCCACTTCCCCACCGACGGTTGCAGCTGCCGCAAGCCTCACCTTGGGCTGGTGAAGGAGTATCTCGCCTCGGGCCGCATCGACTTTGCCAACTCCTTCGTGATTGGCGACAGACAGACCGACATCCAGCTTGCCGAGAACATGGGCATCCGCGGCATACGCTACCACCCGCAAGATCACGGCTGGACTGCCATTCGTGATCAGCTGCTCTCCAAGGGGCGCGTGGCCGAGGTGGAGCGCTACACCAAGGAGACCCGCATCCAGGTGGCGGTGGATCTCGACAAGAGCGGTGGCAACCAGATCGCCACCGGCATCGGATTCTTCGATCACATGCTGGATCAGATAGCGACCCACGCGGGCTTTCGCCTCAAGCTCAAAGTGAGCGGCGATCTGCATATCGACGATCACCACACGGTGGAAGATGTGGGATTGGCGCTGGGTCAAGCCCTGCGCCAGGCCCTTGGCAACAAGCGCGGCATCGGCCGCTTCGGCTTCGTGCTGGCGATGGACGAGGTGCAAGCGGTGATCGACGGGCGTCCCCGCCAGGAGGCTGACAACACCTCGCTGACCGAGCTGGACGTGGCCACGGCGCTGGATCTGAGCGGCCGTCCCTACTTCGTGTTCGACTGCCCGAGCGGCTTTGGTCGAGACAGCGTGGGAGAGATGGCCACCGAGATGGTGCCCCACTTCTTCCGCTCCCTCTCTGACGCCATGGCCATCACCTTGCAGATGAAGGTGGGCAGCGGCAACACCCACCATCAGGTGGAGGCGCTGTTCAAAGGCTTTGGCCGCGCTCTGCGCCAGGCCATTCGCGTGGAAGGGAGCGAGCTTCCCTCCAGCAAGGGGGTGCTGTGATGGGGAAACAGAACCTGGTCATCATCGACACCGGCTGCGCGAACCTCGCCTCGGTGCGCATGGCGTTCGAGCGCCTCGGCGTGCAGCCCAGGGTGAGCTGCAAGGCCGCCGACATCGAGCAGGCGGACAAGCTGATCCTGCCCGGCGTCGGCACCGCCATCGCCGCCATGAAGAACCTCAATGAGCGGGAACTGGTGCCCCTCATTCGCGCCGCCAAGCAGCCGCTGCTCGGTTTTTGCCTCGGCATGCAGATGCTGGCACAGGCCTCGGAAGAGAACATGAGCGCCGATGGCAGCGAAGGAGCGCTCATCGACTGCCTCGGCATCGTGCCTGGCAGGATCCGCCTGATGGAGGTGGGCAACCTGCGCCTGCCCCACATGGGCTGGAACCAGATTGAACACGACGAGACCCACCCGCTACTCAAAGGCATCCCCAGCGGCAGCTACTTCTACTTTGTCCACTCCTATGCGCTGGAGGTGACCGACGCGACCCTGGCGACCTGCGACTACGGCCTGCCCTTTACCGCCATCGTCGGGCGGGACAACTTCTTTGGCGCCCAATTCCACCCGGAGCGATCCGGCCAGGCCGGTGCCCGCCTACTGCAAAACTTTCTGGAGCTATGACAGGCATGATTATTCCCGCAATCGACCTTATCAACGGTCAGGTCGTGCGCCTCTACCAGGGCGACTACGGCCAGAAAACCGCCTACAGCGACAACCCGCAGGCCCGCTTCGATGACTATGTCAGCCAGGGGGCGGCGCAGCTGCACCTGGTGGATCTGGACGGCGCCAAGGATGCCAAGGCACGCCAGTTGGCCCTCATCGCCCAGCTGCTGTCCGCCACCGAGGCACCGGTGCAGGTCGGCGGCGGCGTGCGCAACGAACAGGACGTGGCCGACTTGCTGGCGGCCGGCGCCAGCCGGGTGGTGATCGGCTCCACCGCCGTCAAATCCCCGGATCTGGTGGCCAGCTGGATGGAGAAATATGGCCCCGAGCGCATCGTGCTGGCGCTGGATGTCAACATCGATGAACAGGGCAACCGCCACATCGCAGTAGCTGGCTGGCAGGAGAACAGCGGCATCTCCATCGAGGCGCTGATCGAGCGCTTCCTCCCCGCCGGACTCAGACACGTGCTCTGCACCGACATCAGCCGTGACGGTACCCTGGCGGGCACCAACGTCGAACTCTACCGGGATCTCTGTGCCCGCTACCCGAGCGTCGGCTTCCAGGCCTCCGGCGGTATCGGCGGTCTGGCGGATATCGAGGCGCTCAAGGGAACCGGCGTCAAGGGGATCATCCTCGGCCGTGCCCTGCTGGAGGGCAAGTTTGACGTGGCAGAAGCCATTCGCTGCTGGGGTGACGGCCGCGCTGCGTGACGCGCCCCTTTCCGGCATCAGACAGCCTGCCCATCCGGGCAGGCCTCTTTCTCCCCGATGGGGGCGAACCTTATGATTTGGCAGCAATTGGCTCTATACTCGACCTCACAGGGATAGCGTCATGGAAGACATATGTTGACACCTCACAACGCCACCATCCTGATCGTCGACGACTCACCCGAAAATCTGATGGTACTGACCGAATTGCTTTCGCCTCATTACCGCGTGCTGGCTGCGCAGAGCGGGGAAAAATGCCTGCGCATCGTCAGCGCGGATCCAAAGCCTGACCTCATCCTGCTGGATGTGATGATGCCCGGCATGGATGGTTATGAAGTGCTCAGGCAATTGCGTCAGTCCCCGATCAGCAGCCGTATTCCCGTCGTTCTGCTCACCGCCCTCGCCGACCCCCAGAGCGAGGAGTTCGGCCTCTCCCTCGGCGCTGCCGATTACATCACCAAGCCCATCAAGCCGGTGGTCGTTCAGGCCCGGGTGCGCACCCAGCTGGAGGCCAAGCAGGCCCGTGACGGCCTGCAAAACCAGAATGCGGCGCTGGAAGCCGAGGTCGCGCGGCGAATGGCGGAAAACGACCTGATCCAGCAGGTCTCCATCCGCGCACTCGCCCATCTGGCGGAGATCCGCGACCCCGAAACCGGCAACCATATCCTGCGCACCCAGGGCTACGTGCGTCTGCTGGCGAGCGCCCTGGCTGATCACCCCCGTTTCGCCGATACCCTGACCCCGGGTTACATCGACCTGCTGAGCCGCTCCGCACCGCTTCATGATATCGGCAAGGTGGGCATTCCCGACCACATCCTGCTCAAGCCGGGCAAGCTGACCCCGGAGGAGTGGCAGATCATGCGCACCCACGCCAAGCTCGGCAGCGATGCCATCGAGGAGGCCGAACAGGACATGGAGCAGCCCCTGGCCTTCCTCACCCTGGCCAAGGAGATCGCCCACTGGCACCACGAGAAGTGGGATGGCAGCGGCTACCCGGATGGCTTGCAAGGGGACGCCATACCCCTCTCGGCCCGCCTGATGGCGCTGGCAGACGTGTTTGACGCCCTCATCTGCGCCAGGGTCTACAAGCCGGCCATGAGCTACGACGAGGCTCGCGCCCTCATCCTCTCCGGCAGTGGCCACCATTTCGATCCCGATGTCGTGACCGCCTTCGATCGCCATTTCGACGCGTTCGTCACCATTGCCGAACGCTACCAGGATGGCAGCGAGGCCGTGGATGGCTGAGGCACCCCTGACCCGGGCACATGTGCTCAACGTCGTGCTCACCTATGCCGCCGTGGCAAGCCTGTGGATCCTGCTCTCCGACAAGGCGGTGGAGTGGCTGTTCAGCACCCCTGCCCAGTTCGCCATGGCAAGCACCATCAAGGGCTGGCTCTTCATCCTCATCACGGCCCTCATGCTTTATGCCATGCTGCGTCGTCGCATTGACACCACCGGCAGCACACCTGTCTTTACGAGGCGTCAATGGATCCCCTTCCTGTTGCTCAACGGGCTCATTTTGGCCCTGACCGCCATGGCCATCGCCCGCAACATCGAACTGGCACGCAACAAGGAGGTGGCTCGTCTCGAAGCCATCGCGGATCTCAAGAGCCAGCGCGTCACCGAGTGGCTCGGAACCCACGAGCAGGATATTCACCAGCTCATAAAGGGTCTGAGCAGTACTGATTTCTATCGTCCCGGACAAGCACCATCCTCACCCGAAGCGATCACGCCACCACTGGCAAGGCTACTCGAATTCATCTCGGTACGCGGATTTCACGGTGCGGCCGTGTTCAATCCTGCCGGACAGCCCCTGTGGCATACCCCGGGTGGCGACACCATGAATGCCACGTTGCGTGACGCCCTGCCACGGCTCGAGCAGGGCAACGTCATGCGTCTTGGTCCCTATCTCGATGATCGCGGTCACGCCAGGCTGGACTTTCTGGTCAATCTGGAGGTTGCTGCAGGACCTGCCCCCGTGCTGGTGATGCAGATAAGCGCAAATCGCTGGCTCGATCAGATCCTGGGGGCCTGGCCCGTCCCAGACAGCAGCGGAGAAGCCATTCTGTTTCGCCAGCAGGGGGATCAGGTCCACTATCTGAGTAGCCTGCGCTATCGCCCGGAACCGGCTCTCACTCTGCACTATCCCGTCACCCACCCCACCCTGCTGGCTGCCCAGTATTTGCGGCTCGCCGAACGCGGCGTGCCCCAGGTACTCTATGGCCAGGATTACCGGGGCAGCGAGGTCTTCGGGGTTGTCTATCCGGTCATGAACACGGACTGGTACCTGCTGGCCAAGATCGACAAGGCGGAACTCTACCAGGCCACCTTCAAGGAGAGCGTCTGGATCGGTCTCATCGGCCTGCTGGTGCTCTTTGTCACCAACGCCGGCATCATCCTGCTGCGCCAGCACACCCGGCTGCAGATGGCCGAGCAGCTTCAGCATTCCCAGTCCCAGCGGCTGGAGGCGTTGCAACTGCTCTCCACCATCGCCGACAGCTCGGAAGACGCCATCTTCGCCAAGAACAAGGAGGGCAGATACATCCTCTTCAACCGGGCCGCCAGCCAGTTTGTCGGCAAGCCGGTTGACGAGGTGCTGGGCCAGGATGATCTGACGCTCTTCCCGCCGCAGCAGGCGCAGATGCTGATGGCATCCGGGCGCCAGGTCATAGAGCGCAACCGGGTGCAGACCGAGGAGGAGTACCTGACCCTGCCCGATGGCGAGCATGTGTTTCTCGCAACCAAAGGCCCCTTGCAAGACAGCGAGGGGCAGGTGATCGGGATCTTCGGCATCTCTCGGGACATCACGGACTTCAAACGGGCCGAGGCCGACTTGCGAGAGCGCGAGGGACTGTTCCGTGCACTGGTGGAGCAATCCCTTGCCGGGATCTACATCATCCAGCAGGGTCGGCTCTGCTACATCAACCCCTGTTTTGCCCGACTGTTTGGCTATGACACCCCGGGGGCGCTGATCGCCGTTGGCCAGTTACACGCCCTTGCCGCTCCCAGGGACAGCACCAGGGTCGCCGAGCTGGTGCACGCGTGCGAGCAGGACGCGCGCGATATCCACACCCGCTTCAGTGCCCTGCATCAGCACGGGGAATCCCTGGAGGTCGAGCTGTACGGGCGGCGCGTCGACTACCTCGGCCAGCCCGCCATCATCGGCATTCTGCTCGACGTCACCGAACGGGAGCAGGTTGAACAGGCCCTGACCCGCCAGGCCAGCGAGCTGCGCCAGCAGAACCATGAGCTGGAGCGGTTCAACAAGGTGATGGTGGACAGGGAGCTCGCCATGCTGGCCCTCAAGCACCAGATCAACGGGCTCTCCCGTCAGCTCGGAGTGCCGCCCCCCTATCCCCAGGCCCCCATGCCACCGGAGGATCTCCCATGATGAGCTGGTCACCCCTGTGGCATGTGCGCCCCTCCACCCAGCGCTGGGGGATCTCCCTACTGGCCGTGCTGCTGCCCGTTCTGATGTTGCAAATCCGGGTCCAGCTGCCCATCGCCTTTGGCGAGCGACCGCTGCTGGTTCTCTTCATGTTGCCCATCATCATTTGCGCCCTGTTGGGGGGCTTGTTGCCAGGTCTGCTCTGCACCCTGATCACCGCCCTGGTCACCAGCTATTTCATGCTCCCCCCCATTTATTCACTGAGTGTCGAGGCTGGCCAGGATCTGGTGCAATGGTGCCTGCTCATCGCCAACGGTCTGCTCATCAGCGTGCTCAGTGCCGCCTTTCATCGCGCCCGGGCCAGAGAGGTCCTGCGCTGGCAGGAGCTGATGAACACCCAGAACCAGTTGCAGCAGAGCGAGAACCGCTTCCAGGTCACCTTCGAACAGGCTGCGGTCGGCATCGCCCTGGTCTCCCCCGATGGACACTGGCTGCGTGTCAATCAGCGACTGTGCCACATCCTGGGCTACCGGGCCGACGAGCTCACCGGGATGACATTCCAGCAGTTGACCCACCCGGACGATCTCTACCTCGATGAGGTCCACGTCGCCCGGGTGCTGGCGGGGACAATCCCCCACTACACCCTGGAGAAGCGCTACCTGCACAAGGGGGGCGAGATCATCTGGACCACTCTGACGGTGGCCCTGGTGCGCGACGCCGAAGGCAATCCCGACTACTTCATCTCCATCATCGAGGACAACCGGCAGAACAAGGAGACCGAGGAGGCGCTGCGCCGCAACGAAGCCATACTGCGCGAGTCCCAGCGTCTCGCCAAGATAGGGAACTGGCGCTGGCGCGTGGCCGATGACAGCCACTTCTGGTCACCGGAGATCTATCGCATCTATGGCCGGGATCCGGCCCTCCCCCCCGCCGTCTATCCCGAGGTCAGAAAATACTTCACTCAGGAGGGGTGGCACACGGTGGCCCAGGCCGTCGAGCGCTGCAGGATGGACGGGCAGCCCTACGAGTGCGATGCCGAAGTGATCACGGAGCAGGGGGAGACCGCCTGGGTCATTGCCCGCGGGGCGGCGCTCAGGGACAGGGATGGCACCATACTCGAGCTCTACGGCACCGTGCAGGACATCACAGAGCGCAAGCTCGCGGAGCAGCGCCTGCAACACAATCAGCAGATGGCGCTCGATACCCAGCGTCGTGCTCGCCTCGCAGCCCTGAACCTGATGGACGACGCCATCAGTGCACGGGTGCGCGCCGAAACCGTCAGCAGCGCCCTGCGCGAGAGCGAGCAGCGCCTGCTGATGGCCCAGGAAGGGGCCCATGTCGGCATCTGGGAATGGGACATGGTCAGCAACCGTCTCTTCTTCTCGCCGGAATGCGCCCGCCTCTATGGCCGCAGTGCCGAGGTGCTCGGCGAGCTGGCCGCCTGGCAGGCCTGCCTGCATCCGGATGACAGGCCCCGCATCGAGCAGTTGCTGGCGGAGCGGGCGGTCAGCGGCGCCCCCGTCGAGCTGGAGTTCAGGATCCTGCTGCCAGATGGCGTCATCCGCTGGCTGGTGAGCAAAGGGAGCGTCTATCGGGACGCCCAGCAGCGACCCGTGCGCCTCCTTGGCATCCATCTGGACATCACCCAGAGCAAGCTGGCCGAGCAGCAGTTGCGCCAGTTGTCCCTGGCCCTCGAACAGAGCCCTGACGGCGTCTTCATCACCGACACCCGGGCGCGCATCGAGTACGTCAACCCCGCCTTCCTCGCCGCCAGCGGTTACCAGCAGCACGAAGTGATAGGCCGGACCCCGTCCCTGCTGCGCTCGGGCCTCACCCCGGATGCCAGCTATGTCGCCCTGTGGGATGCCATCAACCACGGCCAGCGCTGGCATGGCGAATTCATCAACCAGCGCAAGGATGGCTCCCACTACCAGGTGCTGGCCACGGTGTCGCCGATCCGCCAGGAGAGCGGTGAAATCACCCACTACGTCACGGTCCAGGCCGATATCACCGAGAAGAAGCAGCTCGGCGAGGAGCTGGACCAGTATCGTTACCACCTGGAGGAGATGGTCAACGAGCGCACTCGGCAGCTGGCCCAGGCCCACCAGCGGGCCGAAAGTGCCAACCACGCCAAGAGCGCCTTTCTTGCCAACATGAGCCACGAGATCCGCACCCCCATGAATGCCATCCTGGGGCTCACCTATCTGCTCAAGCGCGACACCCGGGATCCCACCGACCTCGAACGGCTGACCAAGATAGACACTGCCGCCCAGCACCTGCTCAGCATCCTCAACGACATCCTGGATCTCTCCAAGATCGATGCGGGCAAGATGACGCTGGAGCTGACCGATTTCTCCCTCACCGCCATGCTGGACAACGTCCGCGCCCTGATGAACGACCAGGCCAGGGCCAAGGGGCTCACCATAGTGACGGACATCGGCGATACCCCCGCCTGGGTGCACGGCGACATCACCCGCCTGCGCCAGGCCCTGCTCAACTATGCGACCAACGCCATCAAGTTCACCGAGCAGGGAACCGTCACCCTGCGCGTCAGGCTGGCCCGCCCCCTCACCACCGGCTACCTGCTGCGCTTCGAGGTGGAAGACACCGGCATCGGCATCACCCCTGCACAGCGCGAGAAGCTGTTCCAAGCGTTCGAACAGGCGGATGTCTCCACCACTCGCAGATATGGCGGCACTGGCCTTGGCCTTGCAATCACCAGCCGGATCGCCGCCCTGATGGGGGGTGAGGTCGGAGTCACCAGCGAGCCAGGCGAGGGAAGCTGCTTCTGGTTTACCGCCAGGCTGTTCAAGGCAAAGGAGGACGCCCCTTCCCGGATCCCGTCCGAGCAGGGGAACCAACAGGCCTTCAGCTTCCCTCGCCACGCCCGGATCCTGCTGGTGGAAGACAACGCCATCAACCGGGAAGTGGTGCTCGAGCTCCTGTGCCACAGCGGCCTCGTCATCGAGACGGCCGTCAACGGCCAGGAGGCCCTGGCCCTCGTCAACCAGCATCCCTTCGACCTCATCCTGATGGACATACAGATGCCGGTGATGGATGGCTACAGCGCCACCCGCGCCATCCGGGCCCTGCCCGGCATGGACAGGCTGCCCATCCTGGCGCTCACCGCCAGCGCCTTCGAGGAGGACAGAAAGGCGAGCGCATCGGCCGGCATGAACGATTTCATTGCCAAGCCCGTCACCCCCGCCAAGCTGTTTGAAGCCCTGCAGCGCTGGCTGCCCCAGGGCAAGGTCCCCGAGCTTGCCCCGGATGACAGCACTCGCCATCCCGTGACAGGCCCCCTTGCCCGCCTGCAGGCACACCCGGGTCTGGATCTCGACCAGGGGCTGGCGGCCCTCAACGGCAATCAGGAGAAATACCTGGCCCTGCTTCGCTACTTCATCCATGAGCATGGCCAGGACATGACCCGGCTGCACCGCCACTTGCAGGCCGGGGAGCACAGCGATGCAACCCGCATGGTCCACAGCCTGCGCGGCGTGGCGAGCACCCTGGGGGCACATGAGCTGTCGCGCCACTGCCTGGCCCTGGAGCAGGCCATCGCGGACGGCAACACTGAGCCCACCGGACTCATGTCATCCATCGATGAAGAGATCGCCGCCCTTTGCGCTCTGCTCGGGGACGATCTCGCCGCCCCGACCACCGATCTGGTGCCTCTGGGGGATCAGTGGCGCCAGCAACTGCTGGGCCAGATGGAAGCCCTGCTGGTGCAAAGCGACACCGCCGTGATCCCCCTCTACGAGCAGTATGCCGGTCCCCTTCGCCTCATGCTGGGGTCTCGCAGCGACACCCTGACCAGGCAGCTGAAGGCGTTTGATTTTGATGCCGCCCTGCTCACCCTGCGCCAGCATATGGCAACGGACGAGACCCACCCGGACGATCGGGCTCCCCTCCCCGAGGCGCCAGCCTGCCATCCGGGACAGGTGAAGGGCGACAAAGGGTTGAATCACTGAATAAAGTCATGCATATAGTGGGGTGCCCAGAGGCGACGAGACGGCCTGCCGGGCCTGTCGTTTCCCCCGTCAGGGGCCCCCGTTCAAGGCATGCCAACCCTGTTCCCGTCCGCCGCCCGGGCCAACGCCGGCGGCAGAACGACGTTTCTTTAACCGTGCTTTACATGGAGCAATGAGCATGTTGTCAAAGCGTATTATCCCCTGCCTCGACGTCAAAGATGGCGTGGTGGTCAAGGGCGTGCAGTTTCGCAACCACGAGGTGATGGGCGGCATTGTCGACCTCGCCCGCCGCTACGCCGCCGAGGGCGCCGATGAGCTGGTCTTCTATGACATCACCGCCTCGAGCGACGAACGGGTAGTAGACAAGAGCTGGGTAAGCCGGGTGGCGGAAGTCATCGACATCCCCTTCTGCGTCGCCGGCGGCATCAAAAGCGTGGAGGATGCCCGCCAGATCCTGGAATTCGGTGCCGACAAGGTCTCCATCAACTCCCCCGCCCTGGCCGATCCCACCCTGATCACCCGGCTCGCCGAGCGCTTCGGCGTGCAGTGCGTGGTGGTGGGTATCGACTCCTACTTCGATGCCGCCCTCGGTCAATATCAGGTCAAACAGTTTACCGGCGACGAGAGCCGCACCCGCACCACCACCTGGACCACCCTGGAGTGGGTACAGGAAGTGCAGCGCCGGGGCGCGGGGGAGATAGTGCTCAACGTGATGAACCAGGACGGCATGCGTCAGGGATACGACCTTGAGCAGCTCAAGCTGGTGCGCGCCGTGTGCAAGGTGCCCCTCATCGCCTCCGGCGGCGCCGGGGCCATGGCGCACTTTCGCGATGCCTTTACCCTGGCCGACGTGGACGGGGCGCTGGCCGCCTCCGTGTTCCACAAGGGCCTCATTCCCATTCCCGAATTGAAACGCTGGCTGAAAAACGAAGGAGTCGCCATCCGTGAATAATCAAGCAGTAGACAATGCATTGCCGCTGGCCGAGCGCCTGGACTGGGCCAAGTGTGAGGGCATGATCCCCGCCATCGTCCAGCATTCCCTCAGCGGCGAAGTGCTGATGCAGGGCTTCATGACCCGCGAGGCGCTGGAAAAGACCCAGACCACCGGCCAGGTCACCTTCTTCAGCCGCAGCAAGCAGCGCCTGTGGACCAAGGGCGAGAGCTCGGGCCATGTGCTCAAGCTCGTCGCCATCACCACCGACTGTGATCAGGACTCCCTGCTCATTGCCGCCGACCCGGTCGGCCCCACCTGCCATCTGGGCAACCCCTCCTGCTTCGACGGCCACCCCGTGCCGCCGCTCGGCTTCCTGGCCGAGCTCGAACAGATCCTGGCATCACGCAAAGGGGCAGATCCCGCCACCAGCTACACCGCCAGCCTCTATGGCAAAGGCACCAAGCGCATCGCCCAGAAGGTGGGTGAAGAGGGGGTGGAAGTGGCCCTGGCCGCCATGGCGAAAGACAGAGAAGAGCTCATCAACGAATCCGCTGACCTGCTCTACCACCTGACCGTCTTGCTGCAAAACGAAGGCTTGGGTTTGAAGGATGTGGTGCAGCGCCTGCATGAGCGCCACACGAAGTAATTATTGAATTCTGTTCAACAAAACGGGCCCTATGGGCCCGTTTCATTTCATGATTGTCCCCTCGCCGGGGGATGGCAGGCCCCGCGCCGCCCTCAGCCGATACGGGTCCAGAAGCTCATGTTGACCGAGTGATGGTCAAGCAGGGTCAGGTACTCCCCTGCCACGTCGTTGTGCAGCCACTGCTGGCAGTAGGCTTCCACCAGCGACTGGCTGGGGGCCATCACCACGTCCGCATAAAGGCCGTCGGCGCCGCGCAGCAGGCAGTGCATGATGAGCCCGGATTGCTGGACAAGAAACTCGGACTCGACCCGCCGTGACAGGGCGAGCAAATCAGCCTCCGTCACCCCTTCCCTGAGCCTGAAGGTAGCAAATTCGACGCCCCCTGCCTCTTGCATGTCACCCTTGATGATCATCTCGTTTTCTCCGTTGTGGATGGTCTGGAGAACCCAGCATAACGAAGGGCTACTGACAGCCTTGTGTCAGTCCTGAATGACCTTTTCGGCGCCACTGCGCCCAGGGGGAAACGCGTCCGACTGGCGCAGGGCAAGGTAATCGGCCAGGGTCGCGCCAGATGGCGCCCCTTCTCCCGGTCGGCACGACGCCAGGGTGTCGATGCGATCCACCCTGAAATCCCGGTAGGCCCGGCGCAGCGCACACCAGGCGCCGAGCGTCCAGCATCCGCCCCAGTAGAAGAGCCCGAGGGGAAAGAGCTGACGTTCCGTCCTGCTGGCGCTGGCATCCCGGTAGCCAATGTGCAGCCAGTGACCGGCCGTGATGGCGTCGTGCAACCTGTCCCAGCGAGCGTATGCAGGCTGCGCCGTGGAATAGTCCGGCACCCGCACCACGGGGACGCGAGGTGCCCGGGCCTCCTTGGCGGGCAGGGCCGCCTCAATCTTGGCGAGCAGGGCGCGGGCCGGATCGGCCATCCCCTTGCCCGTCAGCACCGCCACCAGGTTCACCCCGGTGATGAGGGCCTCCAGCTCGGCCGCACTCAGTTGCAACGGGGCCATTTCGAACCCCTCGCTCAGCCGATAGCCCAGCCCGGCTTCCCCGTAAACCGGAATGCCCGCCAAAGAGAGATCGTCGATATAGCGGTAGATGGTGCGCTCCGACACGCACAGGCGCGTCGCCAGATCCCGGGCGGTCAGGGGTTGATGCGCCCGCAGCAGGTTGGTCAGTTGAAACAGTCGGTCCGATTTTCTCACAGGCATCCTCAGGCTGGCGGGACATGGCGGCCATGGTAAGCCGGGACGGGCTCGAAAGGCACGTCTTGTTGGCTGGCGACCGCTACCGGCGAGGCCCTGCTTCTTTGCATCACGCAACACAAAACGGGCCCGCAGGCCCGTTGATGGCGCGGCGCCTTTGTCGTCACACCAACTGCTTGCGCAGCATGAATTTTTGCACCTTGCCGGTGGAGGTCTTGGGCAGCGGGGTGAAGATGATGCGCTTGGGGGCCTTGAAGTGGGCCATCTGCTCGCGGCAGAACGCAATGAGCTCGGCCTGGGTGAGCTCGCGCCCCTCCTTGAGCTTGACGAAGGCGCAGGGCACCTCCCCCCAGGTCTCGTCCGGCATGGCGATCACCGCGGCTTCTTCCACATCGGGGTGGCGATAGAGCACGTCCTCCACCTCCAGGCTGGAGATGTTCTCCCCGCCGGAAATGATGATGTCCTTGGATCTGTCCTTGATCTCCACATAGCCGTCCGGGTGCCAGACCGCGAGATCCCCGCTTCGAAACCATCCCTGTGCCATCGCCTCTTCGCTCGCCGCCGAGTTCTTGAGGTAGCCCTTCATGACGATGTTGCCCCGCAGCACTATCTCTCCCAGGGTTTTGCCATCCATGGGGACCGGCTCGCCGCTGACGGGGTTGATGACCCGCATCTCCCCTTGCAGGGGGGAGGCCACCCCTTGGCGCGCCTTGAGACGGGAGAGCGTGGTGGCATCCTGCCCCTGCCAGCGTCTTTGCGGCTCGCACACCACGCAGGGGCCATAGGTTTCGGTGAGGCCATAGACATGGGTCACGGCGATCCCCATGGCCTCCATGCCGGCGATCACGGTGGCGGGCGGCGCTGCCCCCGCCGTCATCGCCTTGACGGGGTGGTCGAGTCCCTGCTTGAGGGCCGGATCGGCATTGTTGAGCATATTGAGCACGATGGGGGCGGCGCAGAAATGGCTCACCTTGTGTTCGCGCAGCGCCCCGTAGATGGCCGCCGCCTGCACGTGGCGCAGACAGACGCTCACCCCGGCGGTGGCCGCCAGGGTCCAGGGGAAGCACCAGCCATTGCAGTGAAACATCGGCAGGGTCCAGAGGTAGACCGGGTGCTTGGGCAGCTCCCAGGAGAGGGCATTGTTGACCGCATTGAGGTGGGCGCCGCGATGGTGATAGACCACCCCCTTGGGGTTCCCCGTGGTGCCGGAGGTGTAGTTGAGGGAAATGGCCTGCCACTCGTCCGCCGGCAGCCAGCCGGGTTCGTCCCCGTCCCCCAGGGCGATGAACCCCTCGTAGTCGAGCTCGCCGACCAGCTCCCCTTCCCGGTAGAGGGGATCGTCGATGGCGATCACCAGGGGCTGGCTGTCAATGAGAGAGAGCGCCTTTCGCACCAGGGCGCCGAACTCCCGATCCACCAGCACCACCTTGCTCTGGGCGTGCTGGAAGATGAAGGCCATGGCGTCCGCATCGAGCCGGGTGTTGATGGTGTTGAGCACGGCGCCGCTCATGGGCACCCCGAAGTGCGCCTCGAACATGGCCGGCACATTGGGGGCGACGATGGAGACGGTGTCCCCCTCGCCAATGCCGTGACGGCGCAGGGCCGAGGCGAGCTGGCGGCAGCGCCGCTCGGTCTGGGCCCAGCTCTGGCGCAGGGGGCCGTGGATCAGCGCCGGATAGTCGGGATAGACACGGGCGGCCCGCCCCAGAAAGCTCAAGGGGGTCAGCGCCTCGAAATTGGCGGGCGTCTTGCCAAGGCCGGCGTCGTACATGTTCTGCTCTGTCATCGGATCCTTCCTCACAGGGGCACAAAACGGGGTGGCTCTCGCGGTTCACCACGACCGGCATTGCGCCCTTATACGGAGCCAGGACGCCGGCGGGAACCGGATGAAAGGGTATCAAGGGGGGCCGAGCCCAGGTATTAGCGAAACGTCTTAGGGTGGTGAGGAGATGACACATGCCCCCACCGACCACCTTGCCAAGGAGCATGAACGAGCCTCAAATCAATGCCGCCAGCACAAACATCAGACAAACCAGAAGGCACGCCAGTACGTTGACTACGGGGGGCAGCGCCAGTCCCCTGAGCCCCCCACTCACCCACAGGCTGTGCTCACTCCTGTCTATCCACTGAACACCGCCCCTCATCTGATCGCGATACATGACTACCTCTCCATGTGCTAAAAGAGAGCAAAGCATCACGCCAAGACCACATCAAGGCCATAAATACAAATGAATGGTCACCAGGAGATACCAAATGGATAGAGAGAGGACCCTCCCTCGGGACAGAGAAAGCATCGATCACGCCATGTGCCAGTTGTTCAAGCGCCACCTCAAGCGCGCCGGCATCTCGTACAAGGCGCTGGCGGGAGAGTTGAGCATGTCGGAAGCCAGTGTCAAACGACTGCTCAATCAGACTCAACCCTTCACTCTGGACCGCATGCTGGCGATTGCCACGCTCCTCGGCGTTCCCCTCTCCCAGATCCTGACGGAGGCAGAGCAGTTGGCCGCAAGCGTCGTCCACTTCACGCCGCAGCAGGATGCCGCCTTCTGCCAGCGCCCCGAGCTCTACAGCCTGTTGCTGCAGATCCTGCAACAGGGCACGGATCCCGATGCGCTGTGCCAGCACTTCGGGCTCAATGCCCCCTCGCTTTATCTGTATCTGCGCGAGCTCGAGCAGCTCGGACTCGTGGCGCTGCAGAGCGGACTCAGCTTTCGTCTGCTGGTGCCCCGGCACGTGGCATTTCGGGACTCGGCACGCTTCCCCCTGCGCTTCAAGAATCAAGTCATCGAAGGGTTGCAGGCACGCGTCCAGCACCTGACGCCCCGCGATCGTCAGGCCTATCTCATCACCGCCCGGCTTCGGCTGACCGAAGCCGAGTTCATGGAGTACCGCCTTGCACTGGAGACGCTCATGCTGGACACCCTCAAATTGAGCCTCAAGCGTGACCCTGCCACGCCGGATCTGGCGGACTACACCATCCTGGACATGGGCGCACTGGGCAGTTATCAACCCATGTTGCCGCAACCCGTCAACCTCAATCCCTCCACATAGGTCTCTTCTTTGTCGCCAATCGCCGACGCTATTTTTGTGCGGTCACTTTTTGCGCAGTCAGCCCCTGTCGCGATCCCGTGGCCCTTGCCTTGAGCCTGCGGTGCAAAATGCCAAGAATGATCCCAAGCCCTCAACGGGTATGAGTACGAGGAGAAGAGTGATGAACAAATCCATGTTGGCAGGTGTCGGGATCGGTGTGGCCTCTGCGCTGGCATTGTCGGCGGTCGCCAGCGGATCCCTGTTTTCATCAGAGCCCCAGTTTGCCGAGGTGCTGGCCAGCAAGCCGGTGACCGAGACCATCAAGACGCCACGTCAGGAGTGCCGCAACGTCACCCTGACCCACCGTAAGCCGGTGCAGGACGAGCACAAGATCCTGGGTACCGTGGTTGGCGCAGCCCTGGGCGGCGTGGTCGGCCACCAGTTTGGCGGTGGCAGCGGCAAGAAGGTGGCCACCGCCGCCGGTGCCGTGGCAGGGGGTTATGCCGGGAATCAGGTGCAGGGCAACATGCAGGCGGGTGATACCTACACCACCACGGAGCAGCGCTGCAAGACGGTGCAGGAGAGCAGCACCCGCACCATCGGCTATGACGTCACCTACCGCCTCGCCGGCCAGGAAGGGGTGGTACGCATGGAGAAGCAGCCCGGCCCCACCATTCCGGTCAAGGATGGCAAGCTGGTACTGAGCAACGCGCAGGGTTGATACTCCGTTAGGAGCGCCCTGCCATGAGGAAGGCCCACCATGACGGTGGGCCTTTTTCATCTTCGCAACCCCACCTGTCTGCAACAGGTCTTCCCAACAAACGTTTTCCCAACTAAGAAAGGGGCCCACAGGCCCCTTTTTATATTGAGAAGTCATTCTCAGTGGCGACCGAAGGGCCACCAGGGCTTGTCGTTGTCCTGGATGTCGACCCGGGTCTGCTGCAGGGCGCCGGGCTGGCCCCCTTCCACCCGATCGAGGCTCACCCTGAACTGCTCGGTGGGCTCGACGAACCAGTCATCGATGATCAGCACCTTGACCGACTTGCTGCCCCCCTCGCCCGAAGCCCAGCTCACCGACTGACCGAACCAAGGCAGGAAATCCAGCCCCCAGCGCGCCGTGACCCCGTCAAGGGCCACCCGGGCCCGGGCCGGCTTGCTCAGATCGCCGCTTCGCACCAGGGGGATCTCGGCAAACCACTGCCCCTCGTTCACCGTGATACTGGCCTGAGCCAGCGAGATGGTGGACGGCGCCAGCTTGTCCTTGATGGTCACCAGGGTCTGGTGCTGATCCCCCAGGGTCGCGCCGCTCGGGTCAAACAGCTCCAGAGTAAAGGTCTCGTCCCCCTCGTGCAGGGTGTCGCTCTTCACCGGAATGCTGATGGTCTGGGGCTCGCTTTGCCCGGCAGCCCAGTGCAGGGTGCCAGTGAGGGGTGCCACGTCGCCTGCGTCCGCGCTGCCATGGACGATGCGATAACTCACGCTCGCCTCCCCATGGCTGCCATCGCGGCGCGCCACGCTCAAGACCAGAGTGTTGCCCTCCTCCACGCTCGCAGCGGCGCTCTCGAGGCTCAATACCCCGGCAGGCGGCAGCGGATACTGGATGGCCACCAGCACCGGATCGTGATCCGAGGCGCTGAAGGGCCCTTCGGATTTCGCCAGCTGGCCGCTGTACTTGCTGCCGTACTCGAAGAAGTTGCTCTCGGCGGAGTTGATGTGCCAATCCTCGATGCCGATCACCTTGGCCGCAAGGCTCGGGTTTGCCAGGGCGTGATCCAGGTTGCCGAGCTCCCCTTCGTAGCTGTAGGAGTAGGTGTCGGTGCCGTGGAAGCGGGTGTTGAGGTTCACAAACCCATACCCCTTGCCCAGGGCGCTGCCGCTCTCCTCGAAGGGCTGGCCCGCCAGAGTGGTAAAGGAGGCGCTCATGATCTGGCGCGCCTGGGCGGCCGGATCATAGTCGGTCAGCACCCGGATGGGATCTTCCATGCCATAGGCGTTCATGTCGCCGATGAGCAGCAGATCCCCGGCCAGCTCCTTGAGATGTTCCCCCAGCACCTTGGCGGCGGAGACCCGCAGCGCGTTGCAGTGGCCCTGGCCATCCAGCGGATCGGCAGTGGCGTAGTCGGGGTAATCCTCGAAGCAGGCGGAGCCCTTGGACTTGAGGTGGTTGACCACCAGGGTCAGGGGCGCATCCCCCTTGGGCGAGCTGAAGCGCTGCACCAGCGACTCGCGCATCCCCTGGTTGATGGTCACCGGCTTGCCGCTGGCGTCCACCGCCTCGGCCTGCTGCACCGGCAGCGCGATGAGGCCGGCAACCCCCTCCGGGGTCACCTTGGCGGGTCGGTAGATGAGCCCCACCGTGATGGCGTCGGTGCCGATGGGCTTGCCATCCGGCGAGGCAATCCAGCGGTAGTGATCCGCCTCATCCGGCTGGGCAGCGTTCAAGGCCGCAACCAGATTGGCGATGGCGGAGTTGTCACCATAGCCGTTGTTCTCGATCTCCATCAGCCCCACCACGTCGGCATTGAGGCGGGTGATGGCGCTGACGATCTTGGTGCGCTGCAGCTCGAACTCCGCCACCGTCAGGGCGCCCCGGTTGCTGCCGGTGGGGTTGGCATCGCCCCCCACCACCGTGGTGAAGAAGTTGAGCACGTTGAAGCTGGCGACCCGCAGATCCCCCGCCTCGGCAAGTTCCGGCGTTTCCACCCGATCCCAGCCGCTGTGATCAATCTGGCTCGCGTCGATGCGGTTGCTGGCCACCAGCCGGAACAGGTTGTAGGAGTAGCCAAGCGCCCCCTCCAGCCCGTTGAGCTTGTCGCCGATGCGCAGGTAACCGTCCTCGGCGTTGAAGCCGGGGAACCAGGGCAGCACGCCGTCCGGCGCCTTGGCGTCGGTCTCCACCACCAGCTGGTTCTGCTGGTTGCGAAGGGCCCAGTCGCTCGCCTCCTGGCTCATGGCGGCAAATTTCTGGGTCGACTTGATGAGCGGCGAACCATAAGAGAGCACCAGGTTGTTGCGCTTGCCGTCGTAATCGAAGCTGAAGTTGCGGGTCACCACCAGGCTGGAGCCCGGCACCAGCCGTACCTGCATCCCCTCGTGACGCTCCAGCAGCTGGCTCAGGCTCTCCCCCGCCACCGGCAGCAGATCCACCGCAGCCGGGATGGCCCCTTGCGGCCGGGTCACCACCAGCTCGTCGGCATTGATCTGGGTCTGGTTGAAATACTCCTTCACCTTGCCCGAAACGCACACCTCGGCCCCCGGCACGACGGCAGCGTTGGCCTTGGTGGTGTAAACGAAGAGGCCGTCGGAGGTGGCCGGATCGCCGTCCCCCTGCTCGTCCTGAATGAAGAAGCCCTTGTAGAGGCCGCTCACCACCTGGGTTACCACGCCGCGAGTAGCATAGGCCTGTTCCGATTCAAACTTGCCGGCCGGCACCAGGGGGCTGCTGCTGCCCGGGCCCTGAATGGCGGGCACGGGCACCAACTGATCCACCGGGCAGACGAAGGCGGGCGGCTGGGTGCCATCGCAGGGACCATCGCCGCTGCAACCCAGACCGCTGGCGTCATCCTTGGGAGCAGCCACATATTCGAGCGCCGGATCGAAAGGGGCGGTCGCATCGACCCGGCCCGTGGTGACGGTGGCCTTGCGGCGCAGGGTCATGTCCAGGGTCGAGACGCCGCCCGAGACCCAGGCCGTGCCCGGATCCACCCCCACCTGGCCGAAGCTGTCCACAAGCTCGCTGCCGCGATAGAGCACCAGGGCGTCGTCACCGTTGAACACCAGGTTGCCGCTGGTCTGATTGGCCTTGGCCAGGATCTCGCTGCTGGCGGAGGGATTGGCTAGCACCAGGCTGGCCCCCGGCGCCAGGGTGCCCTGCAGCGCCAGGCTGTTGGTGGGGGCCTCGGTGAGGGGTTTGCCGTTGGCATAGAGCGCCAGCCGGTATTGGGAGAGATCGATGACGCTGGAGCCCACATTGCTCAGCTCCACCGCCTTGTTATTGCTGGATCCTTCCAGATATTCGCTGATAAGCAGTTGCGCCTGCGCCTGTCCAGCGAGCGCCAGCCCGACGGCCAGCGCCACGAGAGAATGTCTTCCTGACATGGTCAGTTTCCTTTTTTTATTTGCAGTTCGTGTTATTGGCGCCCCGCGCAAGGCGGGCCGCAGCACCTTGTTGCCGGCGAGATCATGACGATTCGGTGCCATGATCCCGCGGCGGGCCTACTCTGCCCCTTTGACGGCGGAGCCGCTGGGAGCTGGCTAACAATGACAACAAAATGTTGCGTGCAGGTGACGGGCAATACCCGAATGGGCAGTGTCCGTCATCGGTGCGCAGGAAATCGTCGCCACCTCTGGCGGTGCCATGCCAGGGAGACTAGACATCGGACAGACTCCAGGGTTGAGAGCGCGAGAGGTGCGGCGGCCAGTACCCTGCTCCACACGCGGCAAGATGGGCACCACGGGCCACCCTTTTTCCATGCAAACAGAGAGAGGGCTTCTATTGGAGCAGGGTGTTGTGCCGCGGTGGCATGGGTTCCAGTAGTGACATAAATAACAAGAGAGGGGATGGCACAAAGGTTTGTTGCTTTTGCGCTCGCGAATGGCAATAGTTCTCACTTTCTTTTTTTGACCGTCTCTATTCCCGAGGTGCTACAAGATGTTTCGTCACCCCCTGGCAAAGTTGCTGCTGCTCGGCCAGCTCGTCCTGGCGAGCTGGATGGCGCAGGCCGCCCCCCCCGTTGAAGTGGAAGATGTGATGGGCCGCAAGGTCTCCCTGAGCCTTCCGGCCAGCCGCATCGTGCTCGGTTTCTATCCCGAAGATTACCTGGCCGTGGCCGGTGAAGGCGGCGCCGAGCGCCTGGTGGGCATGTCCCTGAGCTGGTTCATGAAGTCCCGTCCCGCCATCTGGTCTCTCTACGTGGCCAGCCAGCCACAACTGGCCAAAGTGCCGGACCTTGGCAACGTGCAGGATCAGAGCTTCTCCATCGAGAAGACCCTGGCGGTCAAGCCCGATCTGGTGATCCTGGCGAAGTGGCAATACGAGGCCCTGGCCGCGGACCTGCCGCGCCTCGAGCAGGCGGGGATCCCGGTGGTGGTCATCGACTACAACGCCCAGACCCTGGCACAGCACATGGCGAGCACCCTGCTGCTTGGCAAGCTGACCGGCCAGGAGGCCCGTGCCCGGAAGATGGCCGACGAGTACAAGGCCAAGATTGACACCATCACCTCGCGCATCGCCGCCGCGAAGCGCAAGCCGCCCCGGGTCTACATCGAGCTGGGTGACAAGGGCCCGGCCGAGTACAGCTACACCTATGGCAAGGACATGTGGGGCGCTATGGCCCTGCTGGCGGGCGGTGAGAACGTGGCCGCCCCCTTCGTCGATCGCTGGGGCCCCATCCACCCGGAACAACTGCTGGCGAGCAAGCCCGAGGTGATCCTGATGGCGGGCTACGAGAGCGTGAGCAGTGCTGTCGCCATGCAGGTGGGCCAGGATGTGTCGGCCAAGACCGTGCGCCAGCGCCTGCAGGGCTTTGCCGCCCGTCCGGGCTGGCGCGAGTTGCCTGCGGTGAAGCAGGGTCGCCTCTACGCGGTCTATCACGGCGCCACCCGCAGCATCATGGATGCCGCCCTCATCGAGTTCATGGCCAAGGCCCTCTATCCGGACCTCTTCCAGGATCTCGACCCCCTGGCCACCTATCAGGCGTTCTACCAGCACTACCTGCCCATCCGTCCCCAGGGCACCTTCATGCTGGGCATCAAGCAGGATGACGCAAGCTAATCCCGGCACTTCGGGTGCGGCCCACCTCGGCCACCCCCTCTTCAGCAACCCTCTTGGATTGTGTGGGCGCCTCTTGCGGCGCCCGTTTCAGGATTGACATCATGAATGATTTGGCTGCCCTGCAGCAGACCCTCGCCCGGCAGCGGCAACGGGAGCGCCGTCGCTGGCACTGGCTCCTGCTGCTCGCCCTGGTCCTGTGCATTACCCTGGTGCTCGACATCGCCACCGGCCCCTCCCTGCTGGCCCTGCACGACGTGATCGATGCCCTGGTTTCCCCCGCCCAGGCCGATCCCATGACCCGCACCATCGTCCACGACATGCGCCTGCCCATCGCCCTCATGGCCCTGGTGGTCGGCGCCTCCCTCGGTCTTGGCGGCGTGCAGATGCAGACCCTGCTGGACAACCCCCTCGCCAGTCCCTATACCCTCGGGCTCGCGGCGGCGGCGGGCCTGGGCGCGGCGCTGGCCCTCTACACCGGCGGCCTCGGGCTTCCTCCCCTGGTGGCCATCCCGGCCGGTGCCTTCATTGTGTGCATGTTTGCCGCCTGCCTGCTGTTTGGTCTGGCCATGATGCGCCATGTCAGCAGCCAGACCCTGATCCTGGCGGGCATCGCCCTGCTGTTCCTGTTCCAGTCCCTGCTCTCCCTGCTGCAGTTCCTCTCCTCCCCCGAACTCAACCAGCAGATCCTGTTCTGGCTGTTTGGCAGCCTGATGCGCACCACCTGGGACTCCCTGATCATCACCGCCGTCGTCACCCTGATCTGCACCCTGCTCATCTACCGGGATGCCTGGGCCCTCACCAGCCTGCGCCTCGGGGAAGCCCGCGCCCGCAGCCTCGGGGTCAATGTCGACAGACTGCGCATGAAGACCCTGGTGCTGGTCGCCCTGCTCACCGCCACCGCCACCAGCTTCGTCGGCGTGATCGGCTTCGTCGGCCTGGTGGCCCCCCATATCGCCCGCATGCTGGTGGGGGAAGATCAGCGCTTTTTGATCCCCCTCTCCGCCCTGTGCGGCGCCTGCATGCTCTCGGCGGCCTCGGTGCTCTCCAAGTCCATCATTCCGGGGGCCCTCTTCCCCATCGGCATCGTCACCGCACTCATTGGCGTGCCCTTCTTCATCTGGTTGATCCTCGGCAGGGGGCGTAAACGTGCTTGAAATATCCCGACTCTCCCTCTCCCTCGGCCAGCAGACCTTGCTGCGGGATCTCAGCCTCACTCTGCATCCGGGTCAGGTCCATGTGATCATCGGCCCGAACGGGACCGGCAAGACCTCCTTGATGCGCACCCTCTTTGGTGAACTGACCCCGGACAGTGGCGACATTCGCCTCGGGGACCAGAGTGCCCGCCAGATGACGCAGGCCAGGTGGCGCCAGCAGTTTGGCTACATGCCCCAGAACATCCAGCTGGAGCTGGATCTCAGCGTCATCGAGGTGGTGGTGCTGGGGCGCCTCGACAGCCTCTCCATGCGCCTCGCGGACGAGGACATCCTGGCCGCCGGCCGTGCCCTGCAGGCGCTTGGCATCGCCCATCTGGCGGATCGCCCCCTCTACTCTTTGAGCGGCGGCCAGCGGCAGATGGTGCTCTTCGCCCAGGTGCTGCTGCGCGACCCCCGCATCATGATGCTGGACGAGCCGGTCAGCGCCCTGGACCTGCACCACCAGATGCAACTGATGGAGCACCTGTGCCAGCAGACCCGGGAGCAGCAGTGGATCACCCTGGTGGTGCTGCACGATCTCAACCTGGCCGCCCAGTTTGCCGATCAGCTGATCGTGCTGGCAGGGGGAGATCTGCAGGCCTTCGGCCCCCCCGCCCGGGTGCTCGACGCGGCCCTCATCGAGCGCCTCTACCAGGTGCCGGTGGAGATAAGCCACGATCAGCACGGCATCCCCTTCCTCAGAACCCTGCGAAAGACATCATGACACAGTCCTGCGCCACCCCGGCGACCACCTCCCCACGCACTGGCGGGAGGCGACCATGAACGGCGCCTCCTACTGGCGGGACTGGCAGGGCATGAGCCCGGCCGCCCGCCTGCTCATCACCAATGGGCTCGCCTTCAACCTCGGCTTCTACATGATGATGCCCTTCCTCGCCCAGCACATGGGCAGCGGGCTCGGCCTGGCCGGCTGGGCCTGTGGCCTCGTCATGGGGATGCGGGTCTTCAGCCAGCAGGGGCTCTTCCTGCTGGGCGGCACCCTTGGGGATCGCATCGGCTACCATCCCGCCATCGTCTGGGGCTGCCTGGTACGATCTTTAGGCTTCGTGCTGCTGGGCTGGGCCGAGTCCCTGCCCATCCTGCTGCTGGCCGCCGCCCTCACCGGCTTTGCGGGGGCTCTGTTCACCCCCTGCGCCCAGGCCTACCTTGCCAGCGAATGCCACAACCCGAGCCAGCGTCAGCGCGCCTTCGCCCTGCACAATCTGGCCAGCGAGGCGGGCATGCTGCTCGGCCCCCTGGTCGGCCTCACCTTGACCCAGCAGAGCTATACCCTGACGGGGATCCTGGCGGCGAGCCTCTTCGCCCTGCTCGGAGTGCTGCAATACCGGGTGCTGCCTAAACGCCCGGTGAGCAACCCGAGCCCCATTGGCGCCATCTTGCGCCAATGGGGGGAGATAGTGCGCCAGCGCCCCTTCATGGGGTTCACCCTGCTGGCAGGCAGCTACCAGATCCTGTTCCACCAGCTCTACCTCGCCCTCCCCGCCCATATCCAGAGCCTGCCGGACGCCACCCACCTGCTCGGCGGCGTCTTCACCCTCTCGGCGGTGATCGGCGTTCTGCTCCAGCTGCCGGCATCGCGCCTGGTGGAGCGCCGCCTGGGAGTACCGCTCGCCATGGGGCTGGGGATAGGCATGATGGGCCTGAGCTATCTCGCCCTGCCCCTGCTGGCACCCTGGCCGACGGCAGGCGTGTTGACGCAGGTGGCCCTGCTTTCCCTGGGCTCCATCCTCTGCTTCCCGCTCTTCGCCGCCCAGCTGCCCCGCTACGCGCCCCCTGAGCAGCTCGGCAGCTACTACGGCTTCTATGCCAGCGCCGGGGGCTGCATGGCGCTCTTTGGCAACCTGCTCATCGGCTTTATGCTGGGGGATGCGGGCAGCCGCCCCGCCACCGCCATCTGGTGGCTGCTGGCCCTCGCCGGCCTGCTGGCGGGGTTTGGTCTCTATACCCAACTGCGCAAGGATGGCCAGGTTCAGCCTGCTCCCCATCAATAAACAGGGCGGCCAAGGCCGCCCGGTTTTATTCCCTTTCTCCCCCTTCCACTCTCTGCCTTATCCGGCTAAACCGGCTTCAAAACCTTGTCAGATACGCGAGCAAGCTCGGCTGTACTCGATGAGCAAAACAACATCGGACATGCACGATAGCAATAAAAAGGACGCCATCGGGCGTCCTTGAAGAGGAAGACAGAGCAGGGTCAACTCCCCAGATGCAGCGCCAACCAGACCGCCAGCGGGATCACCACCACCGAGAGCGCATTGCCGCCGAGCACAATACTGGCCACCTTGTCGGGCTGACACTGGTACTGCTCGCACAGGATGTAATTCAATACCGCCGGGGGCAGCGCCACCGACAGCATCAGGAGTGGTATCCAGTCAGGTTCGAGGGGCAGCAGCCAGACGGCGAGCCCCAGGGAGAGGCCCCCCGCCAACAGGTAGAGCAGGTTGCACTTGATGGCCAGCCCCAGATGATCCAGCTCCCCTTCCATCAGCCGGATGCCTAAGGCAAACAGCATCAGGGGCACCGCTATCTGGCCGAGCAGAGCGGCGCTGGTCACCAGGTATTCCGGCAGCGGGATATGCAGGTTGGCCACCAGCAGCCCGGCGAAGGCGGCCCAGAGCACGGGGCTTCTCAGCCAGAGCCAGCGGGAGCTGCTGGCGGAGAGGATGAACATCCCCACCGAGAAGTGGAGCAGGTTGGAGAGCACAAAGAGGATGACGATGGCGCCGAGCTGCTGCTCGCCAAAGGCGAGCACCATCAGCGGAATGCCGAGGTTGCCGGTGTTGCGAAACATGGCGGGCAGGATCAGTGCGGCCCGCTCTATCTCCTTGAGTTTGAGCAGGGAGAGCAGCGAGCCGGGAAGCAGGATCACCAGGGCACCGGCCCCCACAAGGGGCAGGTGCGCCGCCAGATCCAGGGGGTATTTCACCAGGGCTGAGAAGACCAGCGCCGGGGTAAAGAGCTCGATATTGGCCCGGTTGACATAACCCAGGGCCCCGCCCGGTCGCAGCCGTCCATAGAGGGCGCCAAGGCCCACCACCGCAAACACGGGAATGACGATATTGAGCAGGGCGCTGAACATGGGTATCCCGTTTACAGTTCGCGGGCCGGGCGTCCCATCAGCACCACGGGGTCCAGCGTCACCTCCTGGCTGCCGTTGCTGACCCAGAGCTGGCCGTCGGAGATGGTGCAGGTGAGCTGCATGGTGCGCTCCACCATGGCCGCCAGGGGCAGGGTCTGGCTGTCGGAGAGTTCGATGACGCTCAGGTTGTCGTGCAGACCGAGCTTGCCCTGGTTCTGCTTCCACCAGACGCTGGTGCCACGACCGCCATAGAGGTAGAGCACCACCTGGCGAGAGCGGTTGCATGCCTTCTTGAGGCGGCGCTCGTCCGGCTGACCCAGCTCAATCCAGAGTTCAATCTCATCGGAATAGTTCTTGCACCAGAGCTCGGGCTCGTCGTCGGCAGAGAGCCCCTTGGTGAACTCCAGCCGCTCGGCGGCATGCCAGGCGAAGGCCGCTAGGCGGATCATCATGCGCTCGTCGGTCTCGGAGGGGTGACGGGCCAGGGTGAGGGAGAAGTCCTGATAGAGATTGCGATCCATGTCAGACAAGCTGATCTGGGCCTTGAAGATGGTTGCCTTGAGCGCCATAGAAGTCGTGAATACCTGATAAAAGAGAAGGGGGCGGACATGCCGGGCGTCAGTGTAATCAAAATGGCCGCCGGGTTCGACCGTCTTGCGCTCCCTTTACCCCATCAGGGGCGGGCAAGTGCTTCAGAAGACACAAAAAACAAATGCCAGTCGTGAGACTGGCATTTGGCGGCATGAACGAGAGTGACTCACTTCTCGGCGGACTTGACCCCGAAGGCATTGAGCAGCAGGCAGCAGGTCACTGCCACTGCCACGAACCCGCTCAGGAAGATAAAGGGCATGGCCCCATACCCCAATACAGTCCAGATGGTGTGTTCAAGCAGACTCATAGTGTGTCCTTCATCCAGTGAAATGGGTGTCCCTTTCGTGACGGGGTCGCCCCCGTTCCTGATAAGACTATTTGACCTCAACCCGCGCCTGAGTCCTATGCCACCAAAGTAATAAATGGGGCACCTGTTTGCGCCAGATCAAGGTTTTACCCCTCTCCGCCCCGTTTTTCTTCGCGCCCCCGCCCCAAACCGGAAAGGTATGCCCAACAAAAAGCGAGGCGACCTTGGGGTCGCCTCGCTCGATGTATGCCGTCGAGAGCCATCAGTAGAAGGTCTGCTGCTCCGCCGCCATCGCTTTCAGCCGCGCACAGGGGGCGAAGCGGTCGCCAAAGCGCTTCTGATGGTGCTCAAGACGCCCCACCAGATAGTCGATGCCGAGGCTGTCCATGTAGCGGAACGGACCGCCCAGGAAGGGGGGGAAGCCGATACCGAAGATGGCGCCGATGTCGCCATCCCGGGCCGAGGCCACCACGCCGCCATCCAGGGCCATGGCAGCTTCGTTGAGCATCAGCAGCACGCAGCGCTCGGCGATCTCCTGCCTGGCCAGCTTGGCCTGGGGCTTGACGCCCAGCACGTCGTAGACGCTCGCGTCCACCGTCTTCTTGCCCTCCTTGCCGGTGAGCTTGTTGCGCGGGGCAGCCTTGCCATAGAGGTAGAAGCCCTTGCCGTTCTTGCGCCCCTTGCGATCGTCTTCCAGCAGCTTGTCAAAGGCCTTGGGCGCCTGGAACTGCTCGCCACCCAGCTCTTTTTCGAGGATGGGGGAGATCTTGGCCCCCACGTCGATCCCCACCTCGTCCAGCAGGGTGATGGGGCCGACCGGGAAACCGAAGTCGAGCAGAGCGCCGTCCAGTACCTCCACCGGCTCCCCTTCCAGCACCAGGCGCGCCGCCTCGTTCATGTAGGGCGCCAGGATGCGGTTGACGTAGAAGCCCGCCTCGTCCTTCACCACGATGGGGGTCTTGCCCTGGGCCCGGGCGAAGGCCAGGGTGGTGGCCACCGTCTCGGCGCTGGTACCCGCGTGGGGAATGATCTCGGCGAGCGGCATCTTGTCCACCGGGCTGAAGTAGTGCAGCCCTACCACCCGCTCCGGATGCGTCGCCGCCGAGGCGATCTGGTGGATGGGCAGGGAGGAGGTGTTGGAGGCAAACACGGTGTGCTCGCTGCACTCGCGCTCCACGTCCTGCACCATCTGGTGCTTGAGGTTGATCTCCTCGAATACCGCTTCCACCACCATGTCCACCCGGTGGAAACCGGAATAGTCCAGGGTGCCGGTGAGCAGGCTCATCTGTTTCTCCAGCTCGCTGCGCAGCAGTTGGCGACGCTTGAGCTTCCTCGCGAGAAGGTCGTAGCTGTAACGCATGGCATTGCCGATGCCGGCGTTCGCCACATCCTTGATCCGCACCGGTACCCCCGCCTTGGTGGCGGTGACGAAGGCGATGCCGCCCCCCATCAGGCCGCCCCCCAGCACGGCGGCATGACCCACCTTGCGTGGCTCGGCCCCCTGATAGCTCACCTCTTTTTTCATCTCCGTGGTGGCGAAGAAGAGGGAGCGCAGGGCGGCGGATTCCGGCGTCATCACCAGCTCGCCGAAGTGGCGAGCCTCGGCCTGCAGGCCGGCCTGCATCCCCTCCTCCACGCCGATGCGCACCACCTCGATGATGCGCTCCGGCGCCGGGTAGTTGCCCCGGGTCTTGGCCTTGACCCCCTTGCGGGCCTGATCGAACAGCACCTTGCGACCAAATTTGTTGGTCTCCAGCACCTTGCCCTGCAGATCCCGTTTCAGGTGGTGGCGCGGCTTGCCCTTCTTGGCAAGCTTGATGGCGGCTTCCAGCAAAATGGACGGGGGCACCATGTCATCCACCAGCCCGAGCTTCCTGGCCTGTTTGGCCCGCACCTGCTTGCCGGTCAGCATCAGATCCAGTGCCTTGGCCACCCCGATGAGGCGCGGCAGGCGCTGGGTACCGCCGGAGCCCGGCAGCAGGCCGAGCTGCACTTCCGGCAGGCCCAGCACGGTTTTACCGTGATCGGTCACCACCCGGCCATGACAGGCGAGCGCCAGCTCCAGCCCGCCGCCAAGGCAGGGGCCGTGAATGGCGGCGATCACCGGGATCCCCAGGGTTTCGATCTCGGCGAACACGTCCTGTCCGGCCCGGGACAGCGCTTCGGCATCCTGGGCGCTGGTGCAGGCCGCCAGCATGGCGATGTCGGCCCCGGCAACGAAGGAGTCCTTCTTGCCCGAGACGATCACCAGACCGATCAGATCCCCGTTCCCCTTTACCTCGGCCAGCAGAGTGCGGATCTCGTCCGCAAAGGAGGCCTTCAGGGTGTTCATGCTCTCACCGGGCACATCCATGGTGAGGATGCCGATGCCGTCTTTGCGAATATCCAGAGAAAAAGTCTTGGCACTCATCATTCCACCTCCAGCACCATGGCCACACCCAGCCCACCCGCCGCACAGGCGGTGTTGAGCCCCAATCCCCCACCCCGGCGCCGCAGTTCATGCAGGGTCTGGGTGATCATGCGCGCCCCGGTGGCGGCAAAGGGGTGACCAAAGGCCAGCGAGCCGCCGAGCACGTTGAACTTCTCCATGTCCACCTCGCCGATGGCCTGATCCCGGCCCAGCTTGTCACGGGCAAATTCGGCGCTTGCAAACATCTTGAGGTTGGCGAGCGTCTGGGCAGCAAAAGCTTCGTGCATGTCGATGAGGGTGAGATCCCCAAGGGTGATGCCGGCACGGTCCAGCGCCAGCGGCGTGGCATAGGAGGGGCCCATCAGCATGTCCTGCCAGACATCGATGGCGGAAAACGCGAAGCTGCGGATGTAACCCAGCGGTTCCAGACCGAGCTCGCGGGCCCGCCCTTCACGCATCATCAGCACGGCGGCGGCGCCGTCGGTGAGCGGGGTGGCGTTGGCGGCGGTCACCGAGCCGTGAGCCCGGTCAAACACCGGTTTGAGCTTGGCGTAACTCGCCAGATCGGAGCTTTCGCGGATGTTGTTGTCCCGTTCCAGCGGCGACTTGTAGGGGGGCACGTGGGCGGTGAACACCTCGCCACTCAATTTGCCCTGGGCCCAGGCTTCGGCCGCCAGGGTGTGGGAGCGGTGGGCCAGCGCATCTTGCGCCTCGCGGCTGATCTGGTGGGTCTTGGCCATCTGCTCGGCGGTCTGCCCCATGGAGAGACCGGTGGAGTACTCGGCCACGGCCGGGGGCACCGGCAGCAGGTCCTTCAGGCGCAGACGGCGCAGAATATTGAAACGCTGCTGGAGGTTGCGCGCCTTGTTGAGATCCACCAGGGCGCGGGCCAGAGACTTGCTGACCCCGATGGGCAGCACGGAAGAGGAGTCGGCACCGCCGGCGATGGCGATGTCCACCGTGCCGGCCATGATGGATTCGGTGACATTGGCCACCGCCTGGAAACTGGTGGCGCAGGCGCGCGACACGCTATAGGCATCGGTGCTGACGCTCATGCCAGTGCCAAGCACGATCTCCCGGGCGATGTTTGGCGCTTCCGGCATCTGCACCACCTGGCCGAACACCAGCTGGTCGATGAGCTTGGGGTCGAGATCGGTGCGGGCGAGCATCTCGCTCACCACCAGTTTGCCCAGATCCACCGCAGGCACGCCGTGAAAAGCGGTGGCCTGCTTGGCAAAGGGGGTGCGCAGACCCGCCACGACGGCTATCCGTTCGCCCTGGCGAGTCGTCAGTTTCAATGGCTGTTTCATCCTGGCTCCTTGGGTTAAAAAGGCAGAGGTCTGACCTCATTGCGCCACATCTTAACAATCCAATCACAACTTTCATACGGCTGATTGAAACTAAATTGTCCCCATCTTGCCACCCTCCCTCGCCCTTGTGAGCCAACTGGGGTATAAAAAGATCAACTTCCATAAAAACAACGGGTTTATCGCATGGCAGCGGCCGAGTTCAGAGCACTTGGAGACTATCTGGGCAGCCAGATCCTGGGACAGGGCCCCCTCATCGAGGGGCTGCTGATCGCCCTGTTATGTGAAGGACATGTGCTGATCGAGGGGGCCCCCGGTCTTGCCAAGACCCGGGCGGTCAAGGCGCTGGCCGGTGCCGTGGAGGGGCGCTTTGCCCGTATCCAGTTCACCCCGGATCTGCTCCCTGCCGATCTCACCGGCAGCGAGGTCTTCCATCCCCAGGATGCGAGTTTCGTGTTTCAACCCGGCCCCCTGTTCAATCACCTGGTGCTGGCGGACGAGATCAACCGGTCGCCGGCCAAGGTGCAATCCGCCCTCTTGGAGGCCATGGCCGAGCACCAGATCACCGTGGGCAAGAAGAGCTGGCGCCTGCCCTCCCTCTTCATGGTTGCCGCCACCCAGAACCCCATCGAGCAGGAAGGGACCTATCCCCTGCCGGAGGCCCAGCTCGATCGCTTCTTGCTCAAGCTGCTGGTGGATTACCCCAGCCCCGCCATGGAGCTGGCCATCCTCCAGCTCAACGCCCGCGGCGACGCCCTGCCAACGCCGCCGGTCACCCTCAGCCAGTCCGACCTGCTGGAAGCCCGCACCGCCGTTCAAGGGGTACAGATGCAGGGGCGCCTCGAGCACTATCTGGTGCAGCTGGTGTGCGCTACCCGCCCCGGCAGCGGCCTGTGCCCCGAGCTAGACCCCCTGGTCGCGGTGGGGGCCAGTCCCAGAGCCAGCATCGGCCTCGCAAGAGCCGCACGGGCCCGGGCCTGGCTCGTCGGGCGCGACTTCGTGCTGCCCGAAGACATCCAGCAACTGGCGCCTGCCGTGCTGCGCCACCGCCTCATCCCGAGTTATCAGGCGCTGGCGGACAACCTCGATAGCGAGGCGCTCATCACCCTGCTGCTGAATGCCATCCCATGCCCCTGAGCCGACCCCCACAGGCAGCCCTGTCGCCATGACCCCCGTCGCCGAGCCCCGGGATCACCCCGACATCGCCCTCCCCCTCGAGCGGCTGCTGGCGGTGCGCCTCTGGACCCGCCAGGGCGAGCGTGCCCGCATTCATCAGGCGGCCCAGGGGCGTATCGGGCGCCAACCCGGGCTCCATTTCAGGGAGCTTCGCCTCTATCAGGCCGGTGACGAGGTACGCCACATCGACTGGCGGGTCACCGCCCGCCTCGGCCGCCCCCACACCCGCCTCTACGGGGAAGAGCAGGATCAGGCCCACTGGTTGCTGCTGGATCTCTCACCCGCCATGTACTTTGGCTCCCGCGCCCAGCTCAAGGCCCGCCTTGGCTGCGAGCTGGCCGCCGCCCTGCTCTGGCAGGGGGAGAAACAGGCCAATACCTTGATCTGCCAAGGCGCAGTCCCCCACACAGAGCACCAGCGCGGCTCTCTCATGCCTCTGCTGGAAGCGCTCTGCCGCCATTACGAGGCTGGGCTGGATCGCGCCCCCCCGCCCTGGACGCTGGCCCAGACCCTGGCACGACTCACCCTGCCCCACGGGGCCAGATTGACCCTGATAAGCCATCACCAGGCACCGGACAAGGCCCTCTGCCAGCAGTTGCAACGCCTTCGCCCGCGCCACGATATCCACTACTGGCAAATCCGCGATCCCCTGGAAGCCGCCCTGCCCGAGCAGGGGCAGCTGGCAGTGCAGGCAGGCAGACACAGCGGTTGGCTCGCGGGAGAAGATCCCCGCTTTCGCGCCCGCTATCAGAGGGCGGCCGACGAACAGGCCGAGGCCTGTCGCCAGCAGTTGCTGCCCCTGGTGACGCGCCTCTATCGCCTCGACAACGGCGCCACCCTGCAACGCCAGTGGCAGGAGGGCGGATGCCGTCTGTTTTGAGGGGGGAGCAGGGCGTGCCCGCACCGGATGCATATCGCCAGCCCTCGTCCAGCGAGTCCTTGCAAGCCATCCGTGCCGAGCTGCGTGACATCCACCAAGGCCCCGCTCTCGAGCCTGCACAGGATCCTCGCCTGATGGCCCTCGGGGGGCTGCTGATCGCGGCGATCGCCGCTTGCCTGATCGCCACGACGGCCCTCACCCTGTTGCGCCAGCGCCGCTGGGCGCACCGGATAGACTGGCAGGCAGACGATCTCGTCCCCAGGCTGCAGGATGCCCTGCGAGAAGCGGCCATGGCCCGCTGGCCCGAGGCGGCCCCCCTGCAAGGGGAGGCCTGGCTCGCCTGGCTGGACAGCAAGGGGGGGAGCGATTTTTCCCGGTTTGCCGCCCAGTGGCCACTCTGGCTCTATGGGGGCAGCGTGCCCGATGAGGCGCAGCGCAAAAGATTGCGTCTCGCCTATCTCGCCTGGGGGCGACGCTGCGTCAGTGCGCCGCGATTCCCGGCAAGCAAGCGAGGGGCACCTCCCCCGGAGGGTACGCGATGATCCTCGCCTGGCCCTGGTTTTCCCTCGCCCTCGCCTTGCCGCTGCTGGTGCGCTTCGGCCTGCCTCCCATGAAGGGGCGCAAGGGAGGAAACCGGCTCGTTCACGGAGGTTTTCCCCTGCTCCAGCCCCAGGCGGGGCAGCCCTTGTGGCGCATGATGATCTGCTGGTGCGCCCTGGTACTGGCCCTGTGCCGCCCCCAGTGGCAGGAGCCCCCGATCATTCACTACCAGAGCAGCCGGGACCTCATCCTGGCGGTGGATCTCTCCGACAGCATGCGCACCCAGGACATGCTGGATGACGGAGAGCAAACGGACAGGCTTGCCGCGGTGCGCCAGCAGATAAGCAACCTTGTCGCCTCCCGCCCGGGGGATCGCATCGCCCTCGTCGTCTTTGCCGATCACGCCTATCTGCTCTCCCCCCTCACCCAGGAGACCGGGGCCCTGCTCACCCTGGCCAGGGAGCTCGACTTCGATCTGGTGGGGCGCACCACGGCCCTGGGGGAAGCCATCCTGCTGGCACGCCAGCACGCCGACCCCACCCGCCCCACCGCCCTGCTGCTGGTGACGGACGGGCGCAATACCTCGGGCAATGCGGATCCCCTGACCGAGGCCAGGCTCGCCGCCAAAGCCGGCATCCGTCTCTATACCCTGGGGGTGGGCGCCGACCCCGACACCTTCGCCGGGCCCGCTGGGGACGCCGATCCCAGTGCCGAACTGGATGAAGCCCTGTTGCAGCAGCTGGCGACGCTGGGAGGAGGCCGCTATTTTCGCGCCCGCAACCGGGGCGATCTCGCCACCATCAACCAGGCCATCGACACCCTGGAGCCCCTCGCCCGGCCCCAGATCCTCTCCCGGCCCCACCAGGAGCTCTACCCCTGGCCACTGGCCCTGGCCTGGCTGCTGCTCTGCTGGCCAGCCCGCTGGCACATCCCCCTGTCACACAGGCCATCCCATGAGTAGGCAGGTCATGACGGTGGCACCATGGAGCTGATCTTGCTGCGCCCCCTCTGGTTGCTGGCCCTGCTCCCCTGGCTGTGGCAGGGGTGGCGCCGCCGCCGCGATCCCGGCTTGCTCTCCCCGGCCATGCAGGCCTATCTGCTGCCGAGCCGCCATCGGGCCATCCCCTGGCGCTGGCTTGCCTGTCTGCCGGTGATCCTGGCGCTCTCGGGCCCCGCCCTGCGCCAGCAGAGTCTCCCCATGCCGAGCCCGGCCCTCGATATCTGGCTGCTGGATCTATCCGACTCCATGCTGGCACAGGATCTGGCACCGGACCGGGCAACCCGGGTGAGGCTGGGATTGCAGGAGATGCTGGCCGACATAGCGCGGCAGGACGCGGCCCATCCCATCGCCCTCATCCTGTTTGCCGGGGATGCCTACCTCGCCATGCCTCCCACCCGGGATCATCAGGCCATCGCCCTGCTGCTGCCGGACCTGCGCCCGGCCATCATGCCTGTCCAGGGCAGCGCCCCCGAGCGCGCCGTGGCCCTGGCCCTCACCCTGATCCCGCCAGGCCAGTCCGCCCGTCTGCTGCTCGTGACCGACGGCCTCTCCGGGATAGTGCGCGATCGCATCGCCGCCCTCTGGCCCTGCCTCAACGACCTGTTCTGCAAGGCAGGCTCGGCCCCGCGGCTCGACATCTTGCTGGCCAGCGGGGGCAAGGAGACCCGGCTGCCCGGCGTGGCTGCCGAGCGCTGGCAGCTCGGCAGCCCGATCGGCCACACCTTGCCGGCGCCCGACGAGGAGGCCATGGCCGCCCTTGCCGCCAGTACCGGAGGCAGGCTGGCCTGGCTTGATTCCGGCCTGCCCCGCTTTGCCCCCCTGCCCATGGGCCAGGCCCTGACGCAGGGGCAATCCCGGGATCTCGGCCCCTGGCTGCTCATCCCCTTGCTCCCCCTGGCGCTGCTGGCGCGGATCGGCGCCCACTGGCTGCTGGTGATCCTCGTCATTGGCGTCGCGCCCCCTTCCCTGCAGGCGGCCTCCCGACAAGATGAAGCAGGCTGGCAGGCTTATCGCCAGGGACACTATCGGGAAGCGGCCAACGCCTTCCAGGATCCGGTCTGGCAAGGCAACGCCTGGTATAGATCCGGGGATTACGCCAGGGCCGTCGCCGCCTATGGCAGGGCAAACAGCGTCACCGCCCACTACAACAGGGGCAATGCCCTGGTCTGGCTCGGGGATCTTGCCGCCGCGGAGCAGGCCTATCTGAGCGCCCTTCGCCTTGAACCTGGGCACAGGGATGCCTTGCACAACCTGGCCCTGCTGCGGGCCAACCCGCCACAGTCGGCGCCCTCGGCAAATGCCCCGGCGCAGGCCGACACTCCCGACCCCGCCCGCGCCTCAGAGGCTCCCCGCCCCCCGGCGCCCCCCGTGCTGCTGCTGGAGCAGCGCCTTCGCAAGGAGGCCCTGCGCCGCCCCCTGCTCAAGGTGGAGGAGCCCTGGTGATCCTCGTGCTGCGCTTACTCTCCCCCCGGATCGGCTGCTGGCTGCTGCTCGCCCTGTGCGCCATGCGGGTGCAGGCCGCTCCTGTCGAGGCCGAGCTGTTGCCGGGGGTGAGCGAGCGCGACTGGCTGCTCATCATCGAGGCCGACGGGCTGCACCGCGATGAGGATCTCAACCTGCAACCGCTGCTGCGCCAGTTTGCGGTCGGGCGGGTCAGCATCCAGCGGGTCAGTGCCCAGAGCCGCAGCCTGACTCGCTGGCAGATCCCCCTGCACCTGCTCGATACCAGCCCGCGCCAGGTGCCCTCCCTGCCCCTTGGCGCCGATCTCACCCCCTCCCTGGCGGTGCCGACACGTTCCCTGGACGGCACCCTGATGCCGACACAAGACCCGGTATTCTCTCCGGTCGAGCTGCAGGCCCGGGTGCTCCATGAGGGGAATCTCTACCCCGGCCAGCCCTTCATCTATGAGCTGACCCTCTGGCTGCCTGCCAACCTGGAGGCCCCCAACCTCGGCGAGCCCATCACCCCGGCCTTTACCATTCGCCGCCTTGGCGAGGACCGCTGGGACTCTCCCACCAGCCCCGGCCTGCCCGGGCGTCTCACGCGAAAATGGCTGCTGCAGGCCAAAGGACCCGGGCTCCATCCCGTCGAATCCCCCCGCTTTCAGGGGCGGTTGCCGCCCCAGGACCAGGCCGGTGCGACCGCGCCGGGCAACGCGGGGGATCTGCTGTCCGCCAGGGCGGCGACCCTCTTCATCAAGGTGGACAAGGCCCCCCTGGAGCCGGTGGCGAGCAGCCTGGTGTTGCGCCAGCAGTTCAGCCCGGCCCAGGCCAGGGTGGGTGAGCCGGTGATCCGCACCCTCACCCTGGTGATGGAAGGGGGGGATGGCAACCGCCTGCCCCCCTTGCCGGCCCCGCCCCTGCCCGCCGGCCTCTCCATGAAGCCGGACGGCGAGCAGCAACAGGAGCGATTCGTGGCCGAGGGGGCGCTACGCTTCGAGCGCCAGTGGCGCCAGGCCCTGACCGCCGACGAGGCGGGGCGCTATGTGCTGCCCCCCCAGACCCTGCGCTGGTTCAACACCCAGAGCGGTCGCATCGAGGAGGCGCGCCTGCCCGCACATCCTCTGGTGTTCACGGCAAGGGAGAGCGCCACTCCCGCCTCCCCCGCACCAGGGGTCCAGTATCTCTATTGGGTGCTCCTGGCCATCCTGCTGCGGGCATTCATGCGCCGCTGGCCGCGCTGGCGCGCCTTCTATCGCCTGCAACGGGCCCTCGCCACGGGCTCTCCTGACGAGGCCAGGGAAACCCTGCTGACCTGGGCCGTCCTGCGCTGGGACACCCCCTGTCTTCATCTGGCCAGGCTGCCCTGTCACCGCGACCCCGCCATGGGGGCGCTGCTGGACGACCTGGATCGGGCCTGTTTTTCCCCCAAGCGAGTCCCTGGCGAACACCTGCCCAGACAGGCGCTCGCCAGGGAGTTGTGCACCTGGGAGAGCTTTGCGATAGCCTATGGTCTTCGAATACTGGCGTGGATGCGTGCATGATGCGCCCCTCATGAAACAGGACACCCCTTTATGGCGTTAGGTTTTTTCAGAAGAAAAAGGGCCGACACGGGAAAGGATCCCTGCGCTTCTCCGGTCTATGGGGAGATGGCAGATAAACAAACCAAGTACGAAGCCCTGGTGCACGCCCTGCACGGGGACATCTACCGCTACGCCTACTGGCTGTGCCGGGATCCGCAAATCGCCGAGGATCTGGTGCAGGAGACTTTCCTGCGCGCCTGGAAGGCGATAGATACCCTGCTGGACGACAAGGCTGCCAAGGCGTGGCTCATCACCATATTGCGGCGGGAGAATGCCCGCCGCTTTGAGCGAAAGCAGTTCGATCTCGTCGACCTCGACGAGCACCCCCTGCGGGATCAGGGTGTCCTGCCAAGCGAGCAGGAGATGGAGCACGAATGGCTCAGGCGCCACATCGCCCGCCTGCCTGCCGAATATCAGGAGCCGCTGCTGCTGCAGGTACTGGGGGGATTCAGCGGGGAGGAGATCGCCGAGCAACTCGGCCTGAACAAGAACACCGTCATGACAAGGCTGTTTCGCGCCCGCAACCAGATAAAAGAGGCCATGGAGTCTGCGAAACAACAGAGAGGACACACCAATGGATGAGCTTGAATTTCGCCGCCGGGCCATCACTCACCCCTCGGACAGGGATCCCGCCTTCCTGAAAGCCGCCGAGGCGTCACCGGCCAATCGCAAGCATCTGGACGAGATGCAGCAGCTCGAGCGCCAGGTGCGCAGCACTCTGGAAGTGGACGTACCGGCCGGTCTTGCGGAGCGGATCCTGCTCAGGCAGGCGATGGCAGCCGAAGAGGAGCAGGTGGTCCCGCTGCCCGTCACTCCTGCACGCACGCAATGGCGCGCTCTGGCTATCGCAGCCTCGGTCGCCTTCCTGCTCGGCATGAGCACCCGCTGGATCAGCTGGCCTGTGGCACCGGACACCCTGTCGCTGGCTCAGGTCGCCATGTCCCACGTTTATGGGGAAGAGCCCTTCATTCATGCGGTGGATGAGCGGGTCAGCCTGCACACCATCAACGCGAAAATGGAGAAATATGGCGCCACCCTGAGCGAGATGCCGGGCATGAAGGTAACCTATGTCAACCACTGCGCCTTCTACCAGGGACCGGCCCTGCACATGGTGCTGCAGGGCAAGATGGGACCGGTCACCCTGTTCCTCGTCCCCAAGCACCTGCCACTGACGATCCAGTCCGATTTTGCAGACGGGACCCTCAAGGGGGAGATACTGCCGCTCAAGGGGGCCAACATGGTGCTCATCGGAGACATGCAGGAGCCCCTCGCCCCGGTTGCCCGCCAGCTTGAGTCACGTCTGCACTGGTCCATTTAACAGACCTTGATCCAGGCTGACTCGTCCTCCGCCTCAGCCACATCACAGGCAGACATCCTCATTGTCTGCCTGTTCATCCCCACATCCCCGCATGTTCCCGCCTATTGCCTGCGCGAAGTCACATTTCTACCATTTATTTTAAATGACGCAAATGGCACCACTTGTGCTTTATTTATCCAATAATAGATAAATCAGCCTAATAAAACGGCAAGTTAAAACAAATGATTAACACAATGGAAACTTTTATGTATTCTGCTGTCACTGGTCTGATTTCTTACCTCCTACCAGATCCATAGAATCACGCCAGCAATGAATGGGAAGAAGCTGACATAACAACAGATCATGTCGTCAATAGCCGCCAAAGAGCCGCGATGTCGACAGAAAATCTGCTTACAAAGAGAGAACACTATGACAACTGCCTTTTTCAAGAAAAGCCTGATCGCTGCGGCCGTGACCCTGGCCAGCACCCAGACCTTCGCCGCCGCGTTCCAGCTGAACGAGCACTCGGCCTCCGGTCTGGGGCGCGCCTACGCAGGTGAAGCAGCCATCGCCGACAACGCGGCCGTGCTGTCCCGCAACCCGGCGGCCATGACCACCTTTGACAAGATGGCACTGTCTGTATCCGGCACCTACATCAAGCCCGACGTGGACGTGGAGGGGAAAATTGCAGGTGCTATTCCGGCTAGCGAGAGCGACATCGCCCCCGATGCCTTCGTGCCGGCCAGCTACTTCATCCAGCCCCTGAACGATCAGTGGGCCTGGGGTATCGGCCTCTTCTCCAACTACGGTCTCTCCACTGAGTACTCCCACACTAACTTAGCAGGCCCGATTGCCGGTGACACCGAGCTGGTCACCCTGAACATCAACCCCAACATCGCCTATCGCATCAACTCCAACTTCAGCGTCGGCGCCGGTATCAACGCCGTCTATGCCCAGGCCGAACTGAACCGCTATGCTGGCGCCTTGGCATTCAGCGCACCTCTTAACAGTGATACCCCAATTGCCCACCTCAAGGGCGACACCTGGGGCTTTGGCTGGAACGTCGGCACCCTGTACGAGATCAACGAGAACCACCGCCTCGCCCTGACCTACCGCTCCCAGGTGGATTTGAGTTTTGACGGTGACTTCAAAGGCATTGCCTCTTCATTCCAGACCGTCGACGGCAATCTGAAGCTGGATCTGCCGGCCCAGGCCGAATTCGCCGGTTACCACCGTCTGAACCCGCAGTTTGCGGTGCACTACTCAGTGAACTGGACCGACTGGAGCGCCTTCCAGGAGCTAAAAGCTACTGGTAATGCCTGTAACGATGGAACACCAGGCCAATGCCTGAACAAGCCAGAGAAGTTCAAGGACTCAATGCGCTATGCACTCGGCGGCACCTGGTACGTCAACCCGTCCTGGGAAGCCCGTATCGGCTTCGCCTACGACAACAGCCCCATCGAGCCGGAATACCGCAGCCTGAGCATCCCCGACTCCGACCGCGTCTGGTACAGCGCCGGTGCCACCTACCACATCGACCAGGACATGAGCGTCGATTTTGGCATGGCCTACCTGGACGGCAAGGAAGTGGACGTCAACGAGAAGCTGGTCGAGAAAAATGAAGCCCTGCGCTGGAAGGGCACCTCCCACGGCAACGCCCTGCTGGCTTCCGCCCAGTTCAACATGAAATTCTGATTTTCATATCATCATCGAGAGCGCCCCAGGGCGCTCTTTTTTTATCCAATTTCACCAACTGAGCGCACAGTTGTAGTAAACAGCTGTACTCTTTTCTTTTTTTATCAAGCTGTTATGGGTATTTCTTCCAGCATTTAATCCCGTTTTGCCGCACGTTCCCCTCTCCCCGTTGCCTTGCTGGTCATACCATATAAAATCCCGGCCCCAACCGAATAACAGAATGAACACCCAGTTCATCCCGAGGAAAGACCATGCATCCGACCATCAAACCCTCCCTCATAGCCCTCTTGCTGCTGTCGAGCCAGGTGCAGGCTGCCGGCTTCCAGCTCGCGGAGCAATCCGCCACCGGCATGGGGCGAGCCTTCGCGGGTGAAGCCGCCATCGCCGACAATGCCAGCGTGCTCTCCCGCAATGCCGCCGCCATGACCCGATTCGATAGCCTGGCCTTCTCCGGCGGCGTCATCCACGTGCACCCCGACGTCAACATCGAGGGCACCACCCGGGTGCCTACCCCCCAGGGGCCGGTCAGCCTGGATGCCGGAGCCCACGACATTGCGGGTGACGCCTGGGTGCCCAACGCCTATCTCATCGTGCCCCTCAACGAACAATGGCGCCTCGGACTTGCCGCCACCTCCTATTACGGACTCGGGGTCAAGATGCCGGACAACTACAACGCCGGTCACTTCGGCAACGTCTCCGACATCAAGACCATGGATCTGGGGGCCTCCCTGGCCTATCGCATCAACCGCATCTGGTCCGTCGGGGCCGGTCTCTCCGCCATTCAGGGGGAAGGGGAAGTGGGCGGCACTTTCCCCTCCAACAACCAGATAGCCAAGCACCTGAAAGGGGATGGCTGGGCCATGGGCTGGAACCTGGGCACCCTGCTTGAGTTGTCGCAAGCAACCCGCATCGGTCTCTCCTATCGCCACGACGTGACCCTGACCCTCTCTGGTGACGCCATCGGCATCGATCAGAAGGGCCAGCCCTTCACCGATACCGGCAGCTTGGATCTGCCTCTGCCCGCCACCGCCGAGCTGGCCCTGTTCCATCAACTCACCCCGGCCCTGGCGCTGCATTCGAGCATCAACTGGACCAACTGGAGCAAGTTCGTGCAGCTCGAATCCGAGCTCGACCACCACGGCACCATGCACATCAAAGAGGAGCACTGGGAAGACAGCTGGCGCTATGCGCTGGGGATGACCTACCAGCTGGCCCCCCAGTGGCAACTGCGCTCCGGTATCGCCTACGACCGCAGCCCGGTCCCGGCGGATCGCCGCACCATCTCCATCCCCGACTCGGATCGGGTCTGGTACAGCGCTGGCGTGGGCTACCAGATTGACCGTCACCTCTCGCTGGATCTGGGGCTGACCCTGATCGACGGCAAGAAGGTGGACGTGAGCGAAACCATGCAGCTCAGGCCCGGCATCCCCCAGACCACCTCCACTTTCAATGGCACCTCGGAAGGGGATGCCTGGCTCGCCGGCCTGCAGCTCAACTACCTGTTCTGACACCCCGGGTTTCCTGACAAATAGTATGCCAGTTGTTGACCTTCCCGACCGGTCGGCACTGGCATAGTGATCCGCTTCACCATAGAATCAAGCCTGTAACCATGGTGGAGAGACGCATGTATTCCTATGTAGCAAGGCAGCCCATTCTGGATCGGGAGTTGAACACCCAAGCCTATGAGCTGCTGTTTCGCGACAGCCTGGACAATGTATTTCCCTCCGTCTCCGCACAGCAGGCCACTTCCAGGCTGGTTGCCGAGCAGTTCTTGCAGCAGAACATCGACCATCTCATCGGAGATCACCCCTGCTACATCAATTTCCCCCACTCCCTGTTGCTGGATGGATTGGCCGAATGCCTCCCCCGTGACAAGGTGGTGATCGAGATCCTGGAGGATGCCGAGCCCGACGATGCGCTGCTGGAAAAAGTGATCCAGCTCTATGGGCTGGGCTATCGGTTGGCGCTGGATGACTTCACCATGGTCTCAGACTGGGACAGGTTCCTCCCCTACATCCATATCATCAAGTTCGACCTGCGCAGCACGCCGCAACCCTGCATAGAGCACTTCATGGCGAATCATCGCCACCTGCCCCTCACCTATCTGGCCGAGAAAGTCGAGGATCAGGCCGAGTTCGAGCGGATGAAGCAGCTCGGCGTCACCCTGTTCCAGGGATTTTTCTTCAGCCGCCCCCAGATGGTGCAACAGCCCACCATACCGCCGGCCCAGCTGGTGGTGATGCAGCTGCTCGAGGTGGTCAATCAGACCGAACCGGATCTGGACAAGATTGAGAAACTGCTCAACCAGGATCTCACCCTCTCCCTCAAGCTGCTGCGCTACATCAACCACCTCAAGCGTTTCCCCCAGCCCATCGCCTCGTTTCGCCAGGCCGCAAGTTCCCTGGGGCACGCCCAGCTCAAGCGCTTCGTCGCCCTGATCGCCGCCACCAGTGCGGGAAGTGAAAAGAGCGCCGAACTCCACCAGATGTCCCTCATCAGAGCCCGGTTCTGCGAACTGCTGGCCCAGACCCATGCGCCCGCAGAGCAGGCACAGCAAGCCTTTGTCACCGGCCTCTTCTCCCTGCTGGACGTGCTCATGGGTGAACCGCTGGATCAGCTGCTCGGCTCCATTCCCCTGACCGACGACATTCGTGCCGCCCTGCTCACCCGCAAGGGCAAGCTCGGGTTCTACCTGGCGTTCTGTGAAGATTTCGAGAAAGCCGACTGGCAGCGGGTCGCCGCCAACACCGTCCGGCTCGGCCTCAACGAAGAGAAGGTCAGCCACCTCTATCTGAGCGCCACCGCCTGGGTCAACCAGCAGCTTCAGGCCATGGAAGAGCAACCGGTCCACTCCCGCCAGACATGACAACGTCCCTCTTGAAGGGACGTTGTCATTTCATCAACCCGCAGCAATCTCACCCACGCATTCAGCCTGCCTCGATGGCGATGGCCGTTGCCTCCCCTCCCCCGATGCACAGGCTCGCCACCCCTCGTCTGAGCCCGCGGGCACGCAGGGCATGGATCAGGGTCACCAGGATGCGGGCGCCACTGGCGCCAAGAGGGTGCCCCAGCGCACAGGCCCCGCCGTTCACGTTCAACTTGTGATGGGGAATGCCGCACCCGGCCATGGCCAGCATGCTCACCATGGCGAATGCCTCGTTCACCTCGAACAGGTCCACCTCCTCCACCGACCAGCCCACCCGGGCCAGCAACTTGTCAATGGCGCCGACGGGGGCACTGGTAAACTCCGCCGGCAAGGCGGCGTGACTCTGGTAACCCACTACCCTGGCCAGCACCGGCAATCCGAGCTGGGCAGCGGTCTCCCCCCGCATCAGCACCAGGGCTGCCGCCCCGTCCGAGATGGAACTGGCATTGGCCGCCGTGATGGTGCCGTGCTTGCTGAAGGCCGGCTTGAGGCCGGGGATCTTGTCGGGCCTGGCTTTGCCCGGTTGCTCATCCTCGGCCAGCAGCAGGGTATCCTCAGAGGTCATGACGGGAGCCAGTTCCGCGGCAAAGGCACCGCTGCGCTGCGCCGTCAGCGCCCGCTCCAGGGAGGCGATGGCAAAGGCATCCATATCGGCCCGGATCAGTCCGCTGCGATCAGCACTCAACTGGGCGTAATGCCCCATGAGATGGCCTTCGTAGGCATCCTGCAAGCCGTCCAGGAACATGTGATCGAGCACGCTCTGGTGCCCCATGCGAAAACCGCTGCGCGCCTTGTCCAGCAGATAGGGGGCGCGGCTCATGCTCTCCATGCCCCCCGCCACCACGACCTCGGCCTCCCCCAGACGCAGGCTGTCCGCCGCCAGCATCACTGCCTTCATGCCGGAGCCGCATACCTTGTTGATGGTGGTGCAGGGCACGCTGTCCGGCAGCCCCCCCTTGAGCGCCGCCTGGCGGGCTGGCGCCTGGCCGGCCCCTGCGCTCAGCACGTTGCCCATATAGACCTCATTGACCTGCTCCCCCGTCATCCCGGCCTGCGCCAGCGCGGCGCGGATGGCGCAGGCGCCAAGCTCGGGGGCCCCGAGCACACTCAGGGCCCCCTGGAAAGCCCCCATGGGGGTACGTTTGGCCGCCACAATCACGATATCCATCGATAGCACTCTCCTTGTTACATCGGGATAACATATGCCGCGACCGCGACAGGAACAAGACTTGCGGGGAAGTTGACGTTTGGGTAAGGTGCCAGCCTGCATTGACAACCAGATGGCAGCCAAGACAGCCCCATGACCAAATCCAGGGACGACACCCGCACCTTCAGCATCAGCGAACTGGCTCGCGAGTTCGATGTGACCACCCGCAGCATCCGCTTCTACGAGGATCAGGGCCTGCTCAACCCGACCCGCCAGGGACAGCACAGGATCTACAGCCGTCAGGACAGGGTGCGGCTCAAGCTGACCCTGCGTGGCAAGCGTCTGGGCTTCAGCCTCGCAGAGATCCGGGAGCTGTTCGATCTCTACGATGCGGACAAGAGCAGCCGCTCCCAGTTGCAGACCATGCTGGGGCTGGTAGCCGACAAGCGGGAGACCCTGCAGCAACAGCTGGAAGATATCCAGATGGTCCTGCTGGAGCTGGAGGCGGCCGAACAGCGCTGCCGCCAGGCCCTGGCACACCTCTCCCCCTGAGGCACGCAGACGGGCGAGGCGAGCGGGGAACACCGCCAGCAAATAGACACAAATGAAAGAGGGAGGCTTGAAGCCTCCCTCTTGTCATGCATGGTGGACGACCGATATCAGGCCTCCTTGCTCCAGCGGTTCGGATCGTAATCCGGGCTGTAGCGATCGACGATGATGGCACAGGCCGCATCGCCGGTGATGTTCAGCGCGGTGCGGATCATGTCGAACAGACGATCCAGCGCGAACAGCAGCGGCAGACCCTCGATGGGAATCCCGGCCGCCAGCAGCACGGCAACCACCAGGAAGCTCGGGCCCGGTACACCGGCCTGACCGATGGCACCCAGGGTGGAGGTGACGATGATCGCCGCCCAGGCACCCATGGAAAGATCGATGTTATAGACCTGGGCGAAGAAGATGGCGACCAGGCCGTAATAGATGGCATTGCCGCTCATGTTGATGGTGGCGCCCAGCGGCAGCACGAAGGAAGCGGTGGCGTTGGTCACCTTCAGATCGCGCTCGCAGGTCTCCATGTTGACCGGCAGGGTCGCCATGGAAGAGGCGGTGGAGAAGGCCACGATCTGCGGCTTCTTCATCGCGGAGAAGTACTTGCGTACCGGTGTGTTGGAGAAGAACGCGATCAGCAGCGGATAGACCACGAAGCCGAAGATGAGGATGGCGGCGACATAGACGACGAACAGCTTGAGCACCAGGGTCAGCACGTCGAAGCCGTAGGTGCCGATGGCGTCGGCCATCAGGCCGAAGACGCCGATGGGGGCGATCAGCATCACCTTGTTGATCATCCAGACGAAGGCGTCCACCAGGGTGTTGAGCCCGTCCACCAGCGGCTTGGCGCGCTCGCGGGGCTGCTTGGCCAGGGCGATGCCGAGGAACATGCAGAACACCAGGATCTGCAGGATGTTGGCCTCGTTCAAGGCGCTGAACACGTTGGTCGGGATCATGCCAAGCAGGGTGGCCACCGCATCGGGCAGTGCACCCTTGTCGGCGTAGTCGCCGGAGAACATGGCCGCGGTGGCGCCAAAGTCAACGCCCACACCGGGTTTGAACACCTGACCCATCACCAGCGCCAGGAACACCGCCAGTGCGGAGGTGCCGAGGAAGAAGGCGAGCGTGGTGACGCCAATCTTGCCAGCAGCGGGGCTGGCCCCCAGGTTGGCGGCCCCGGACAGGATGGCCACCGCCACCAGCGGGATCACCAGCATCTTGATCAGCTGGATAAACAGGGTGCCGAGCGGCGCAAACACCGTGGCTTGCTCTCCCATGAGCGCCCCGACCAGCGCGCCCAGCACCATGGCCACCACTACCTGGAAGCCGATGTTTTTGATTAATCCTTTTGTTAACACAGAATGTTCCTTTATTTAGCAATTACTCACACTTTTACAGCGTAAATGACCACCCAGAGCGTCAAATCCTCTCCATTGCTCTGGCGGTGCGCTTTATCTCATATTTGCTCCCCGTTTTACATCAGAATCCGTTAACGAAATGCATTGATAACTTTATGAGAAAGTAAAGCCTCAAAATAGACACGGCTGTTTTTGCTCCTTTTACCATGACAACATCCAAAACAGTGTGCTACGTTGGCTCTGCAAACGTGCATACAGGGAAGAAAAGATGCTGAAAGTTAACGAGTATTTTGACGGAAATGTTAAATCCATCGGTTTCGAGCAAAAAGGTGAGAAAGCTACCGTTGGTGTGATGGAAGCGGGCGAGTACCTGTTCAATACCGCCGCCCCGGAGCGCATGACGGTGATCAAGGGCGCCCTCACCATCCAGCTGGCCGACGAAGATGAGTGGCACACCTACCAGCAGGGAGAATCCTTCGACGTGGCCGGTCACTCCTCCTTCAAGCTGGAAGTGAAGATCGCCTCCGCCTATCTGTGCGAGTTCCTCGACTGATGTATCACGGGCGCCATGGGATGCCGAGCGGTTCCCCCATGGCGCGTCTCTCCCGCGCCCATTTCCCTACCGCCATCACACCCCGCTATCTCCCCCCTTTTCAACGACTACAAAAAATTTACAATGTTTAGACGAAATCCATAATTGGAGTACGTCATGATCAGTGTCTTCGACATGTTTTCCATCGGGATAGGCCCCTCCTCCTCCCATACCGTGGGACCGATGCGGGCCGCCTGCGCCTTCATCCAGACCCTCAAAGCGAACGCACTCCTCTCCCGTACCGGACGCGTCGTCGTCGAGTGCTACGGCTCACTGGGCCAGACCGGCAAGGGGCACGGCACCGGCAAGGCCATCATCCTGGGATTGGCCGGATTTGAACCCGAATCCGTGGACATCGAGGCCATTCCCTCCTTCCTCGCCCAGGTAGAGCAGACCCAGACCCTCTGCCTTGGCGGCGAGCAACCCAGCGAATTTCCCCGCATCGGCGCCATCCTCTTCAATCGACGCAAGACCCTTCCCGCCCACTCCAACGGCATGACACTGCGCGCCTATGAGGGTGACACCCTTGTGTTCGAGCAGACCTACTACTCCATCGGGGGCGGTTTCATCATCGAGGAGAGTCACTTCGCCAACGCCCGGGAAGAGGCGGCCCGCTTCGATGCCGCCCACCCCATCCCCTATCCCTTCGAGAGCGGCGCCGAACTGCTGGCCCAGTGCCAGGAGAGCGGCCTCTCCATCCCGGGGCTGATGCTGGCCAACGAGAAGGTGTTTCGCTCGGAAGCGGAGATCAAGGCCGGGCTTCGCAAGATCTGGCAGGCGATGCAGGGGTGTGTGGAGCGTGGCTGCAAGAGCGAGGGGGTGCTGCCAGGCGGTCTCAAGGTCAAGCGCCGGGCTCCCGCCCTCTATCGCCAGCTCTGTGGCGAGACCAATTTCAACAAGGATCCGCTGATGGTGATGGAGTGGGTGGATCTCTTTGCGCTGGCCGTCAACGAGGAGAACGCCGCCGGGGGCCGCGTGGTGACGGCGCCGACCAACGGCGCCGCCGGCATCATCCCCGCGGTGTTGCACTATTACGATCGCTTCGTGCGCAAGGTGGATGACGAGCTGCTGATGCAGTACTTCCTCACCGCCGCCGCCATCGGCATCCTCTACAAGAAGAATGCCTCCCTCTCGGGGGCCGAGGTCGGCTGTCAGGGCGAGGTCGGCGTGGCCTGCTCCATGGCCGCTGGTGCCCTGGCCGAGCTGCTGGGCGCCAGCCCCGCCATCGTCGAGAACGCCGCCGAAATCGGCATGGAGCACAATCTCGGGCTGACCTGTGATCCCGTCGGTGGTCTGGTGCAGGTGCCCTGCATCGAGCGCAACGCCATGGGCGCGGTCAAGGCGATCAATGCTGCCCGCCTCGCCCTGCGTGGCACCGGCGAGCACAAGGTGTCGCTGGACAAGGTGATCAGAACCATGTGGGAAACCGGCAACGACATGAAGACCAAGTACAAGGAGACCGCCCGGGGCGGCCTTGCCGTCAACATCACCGAGTGTTAAGCCGCTGTGATAAAGCCGCATATGGCACTCGAATACCCGGCATCGCCGGGTATTTTTTTGCAAAACGTTTGTCTGGCGCTTAACAAAATGGATAACCATCAAAATAAATTTTATACTCGCGCCACGAATTCAACAAAAATAGATCTGTTTCAACTTTTTTTAGGCATTGAACCGTTACACTGTGGTTATCCGGTTCCCTGGCCTTTGTGACGACAGACCCGTCCCATGGATCCCTTTTCTGCGAGTGGGCATGGCGCCCCCTTCTACCCTGAGGTAATTGTTACATGATCAGCGTTTTTGATATCTTCAAAATCGGTGTTGGCCCCTCCTCTTCCCACACTGTCGGCCCCATGAAGGCAGCCAAACAGTTCGTGGATGAACTGCGTGCTGGCGGCAAGATCCGTGACATCACCCGGATCCAGGTCGATGTCTATGGCTCCCTCTCCTGGACCGGCAAAGGCCACCACACGGATACCGCCATCATCATGGGTCTGGCGGGCAACCTGCCGGAGAACGTCGACATCGACGCCATCCCCGAATTCATTTCCCGCGTGGAGCAGACCGGTCGTCTGCCCATCGGCCTGCACTGCCACACCGTCAGCTTCCCCAAGGGCGCCATGATCTTCCATGACGAGGCCTTGCCCCTGCACGAAAACGGCATGAGGTTGACCGCCTTCATCGAAGATGACGCCGTCTACAGCAAGACCTACTACTCCATTGGCGGTGGCTTCATCGTCGACGAAGAGAACTTTGGCAAGGGTGACAGCGGCGACATGTCCGTCAGCTATCCCTTCAAGAGTGCCGCCGAGCTCATCGCCCACTGCAGCCAGAGCGGTCTCTCCATCTCCGCCCTGATGATGGAAAACGAGAAGTGCTTCAACACCCCGGAAGAGATCTACAAGAAGCTCGGCAAGATCTGGACCACCATGCGGGAAGGGATCGAGCGCGGCTGCCGCACCGAGGGCGTCCTCTCCGGCCCGCTGCGCGTACCGCGCCGCGCCGCGCCGCTCTACCGCCAGCTGACCACCAACGAGAACCTCTCCAACGATCCCATGAACATCGTGGACTGGGTCAACATGTTCGCCCTGGCGGTGAGTGAAGAGAACGCCGCCGGTGGCCGCGTCGTCACCGCACCGACCAACGGCGCCGCCGGGATCATCCCGGCCGTGCTGGCCTACTACGACAAGTTCATCCAGCCGGTGGGCCGCGACGAGTACACCCGCTTCTATCTGGCCGCTGCCGCCGTCGGCATGCTCTACAAGATGAACGCGTCCATCTCCGGCGCCGAAGTGGGCTGCCAGGGTGAAGTGGGCGTCTCCTGCTCCATGGCCGCCGCCGGCCTGACCGAACTGATGGGCGGCAGCCCCGAGCACGTCTGTGAAGCCGCAGAGATCGGCATGGAACACAACCTGGGTCTGACCTGCGACCCGGTGGCCGGCCAGGTACAGGTACCCTGCATCGAGCGCAACGCCATCGCCGCCATGAAGGCGGTCAACGCCTCCCGCATGGCCCTGCGTCGCACCTCCAAGCCGCGCGTGTCGCTGGACAAGGTGATCGAGACCATGTACATCACCGGCAAGGACATGGACTCCAAGTACCGCGAGACCTCCCGCGGTGGCCTGGCCATCAAGGTGATGCAGGTTGCCTGCGACTAACGCCGAGTCGCGATGACATGAAAAAAGCGGGATATATTCCCGCTTTTTTTTGGTCGCGATTTAAAGGGCGACGTTCCTGAATAAAGGGAGGCCGACAAGGGATAAAAAGAGACGGGCATATCACCTCCACCCGTTCGCCGTGACAGGAGAATGGGGGAGAGCTATTTCACGATGCGATCGGCCAGGGTGCCGACGGCCACCACGAAATAGGGGGAGCGATTCCAGTGACGCAGTACCCGGTAATTGTCATAGGCAAGGTAGCTTCGCCCGTGAATATCGTCGGGGCGGATGAGGGAGGCCTGCATGTCGACCACAGGCAGAGGTGAGCCGTCCTGCTGGCGAACCCCGAGGGCCTGCCAGGTCGCCAGGGACTTGCGGGTATCAAGCCCCAGCAAGGCGGGGTCCAGGCGTTCTGGCACCCTCACCCGCCGTCCCCAGGTCTGGTCTTCGCGCCAGCCGTTCTGGCTCAGATAATTGGCAGCCGATCCAAATACATCCGCCAGATTGCCCCAGAGATCCTTCTTGCCGTCCCCGTCCTGATCCACCGCGTATCGCAGGAATGACGAGGGCATGAACTGCACCTGTCCCATGGCCCCCGCCCAGGATCCCTTGAAGTTGGCGGGGTTCACATGTCCCTGCTCCAGAATGCGCAGGGCATCGAACAACTCGCCTTTGAAGAAGGCTTCACGGCGACCGTCCCAGGCCAGGGTCGAGAGAGAAGAGATAAGGGGATAATGGCCGGTTATTTTGCCGAAATTGGTTTCAATTCCCCACAAGGCAACAATAAAGCGGGGCTGTACCCCATATTCCCGGCCTATTTTTGTGAGCAGCGGCAAATGCTGGCGATATAAGGTTTGAGCTTGCTTGACTTTCCATTCCGGCACCGCCCGGGGAATATATGTGTCCAGGGTCAGTTTGAATTCCGGCTGATTTTTGTCGTGCCTGATGGCGGCATCGACAAGATGTACATCCGCAAAGGCCGCACTCACCGTCTCGGGCAACATGCCCGCCGCCAGCGCCTGCTCTTTGAGGCTCGCCACGTACTGGTCAAAATCGGGGCCAGCCTGCACCGGCGATCCCGACAGGGCGCCTGACAACAGCAGTGCCAGCCGCCCCGCCCTCATCGTGCGCCCTTTAATTGCGCCTTGTGCTGCTCCAGCAGGTTTTCCGGTGGCGGTGGCACCTGCAGATAAAAGCCCTGGCTCTTCAGGGCGGCCATCACCCGCTCCGTGGAGGCCAGCCCCAGGGGCTTGGCCGGGTCCAGTTTGGTCATCAGGACCAGTTCGGGACGCCCGAAGGTACTCATCAGCACCTCGGGAACGCGGGAAAAGTCCTCTCTTCGTTCAATAAAGAGATAGGTCTCGGCTTTTTTGCGACTTTTATAGACTGCACACAACATGGAAATTGATATAATCCGACGGGTTTATTGCCTCTGGTGGTGGCAAACTATAACATCAGGAATTGAATAACAATAACGTATTACCGTCTCGGTTCGGGGAAGATTCATGGTTGAACGCGATAACGAATTGAAAGGGACCACCTTCACTATTTCTGTGTTGCATCTCAGCGATGGCAATCCGGCCCGGATCCGACAACTGCTGGAGGCCAAGGTCGCGCAGGCCCCCCAGTTTTTTAATTGTGCCCCCCTCGTCCTCAATGTGGAACGCCTCGAAGCGATCCCCGATTTCGAACAGCTCAGGGAGCTGGTCGAGTCGGAAGACTTCGTGCTGGTCGGGATCACGGGGGCGCGGGACGAGGCGATGAAGACGGCCGCCAAGGCGGCAGGCCTCGCCGTCATGGTGTCAGGCAAGAGCCGCAAGGCAGAACCTGAGCCGACGCCGCCAGTGCCTGAGCCCAAGCCAGTGGAGGCCGCACCGGTTCCCCCGGTGCCAGCGCCCGTGGAGGCAAGCAAGGTCCACGTGGGCCCGGTGCGCTCCGGTCAGCAGATCTATGCAGCCGGCACCTCGTTGGTGGTGCTGGGTTCGGTGAGCCCTGGCGCCGAAGTCATCGCCGATGACAGCATCCATGTTTATGGTGCCCTGCGTGGCCGAGCCATCGCAGGGGCCAAGGGCAATCCCAAGGCCCGCATTTATTGCCAGCAATTGCAGGCCGAGCTGCTCTCCATCGCGGGCACCTTCCAGCTCAGCGATGCATTGCCTGCAGGCGTGATACAAGAGCCGGTCCATATCCGGCTCGACAATGAACAACTTCGTATAGACCGAATCAAATAGAGTTACAAGGAAGCGAGAATGGCGCGAATCATAGTCGTTACATCGGGCAAGGGTGGCGTTGGCAAGACGACAACCAGCGCGGCACTGAGCACCGGTCTGGCCCAGCGTGGCCACAAGACCGTGGTCATCGATTTTGACATTGGTCTGAGAAACCTGGACCTCATCATGGGTTGCGAGCGGCGCGTGGTCTATGACTTCGTCAACGTCATCAACGGGGAAGCCAACCTCAACCAGGCCCTCATCAAGGACAAGCGTTGCGAAAACCTGTTCATCCTGCCCGCCTCCCAGACCCGGGACAAGGATGCCCTGACCCGTGAAGGGGTGGAGAAGATCCTGGATCAGCTGGCGGAGATGCAGTTTGACTACATCGTCTGCGACTCCCCCGCCGGTATCGAATCCGGCGCCCTGATGGCGCTCTATTTCGCCGACGAGGCCATCGTCACCACCAACCCGGAAGTCTCTTCCGTGCGTGACTCGGATCGCATCCTCGGTATCCTGGCCTCCAAGTCCCGCCGTGCCGAGCGCGGTGAGGATCCCATCAAGGAGCACCTGCTGCTGACCCGCTACTGCCCGACCCGCGTCAACCGCGGCGACATGCTGAGCGTGCAGGACGTACAGGAGATCCTGGCCATCAAACTGCTCGGGGTGATCCCGGAGTCCCAGGCGGTGCTGCGCGCCTCCAACTCCGGCGAGCCGGTCATTCTGGACAAGGAATCCGATGCCGGTCAGGCCTACGAGGACGCCGTCGCCCGCCTCTTGGGTGACACCAAGGATTTCCGTTTTCTGGAAGAAGAGAAGAAGGGCTTCTTTAGCCGACTGTTCGGGAGTTAAGCATGTCATTATTGGATTATTTTCGTTCCAACAAGAAACAGAACACCGCACAACTGGCCAAAGAGCGGTTGCAGATCATCGTGGCTCACGAGCGTTCATCCAGAGGGGGGCCGGATTACCTGCCCCAGCTCAAGCAGGACATCCTCGACGTGATCCGCAAATACGTGCAGATCGACCCGGACAAGATCACCGTCCAGCTTGATCAGAAGAGTGACGAGTTGTCGGTGCTGGAGCTCAACATCACCTTTGCCGACGACCAGAAGAAGGGATGAGCTGACGCACCATGCGCGACCCCTTCCCCCAATGAAGACCGGATCCTTTCCCAGGATCCGGTTTTTTAATGCCTGGCGTCCCGGCATCTCGCCAAGGGCATCAGGGCCAGCTAGAATACCGCGCACCCCGAGGCGCTGCCGACGGGCTTTCCCTCCCCCCTTATCTGGAACACGGCTCTTATGTCTTTGAATGACGAAATGCACAGCGTCGAGGAACTGCTCGACACCGCCCTCGAACTCTTCATGGAGCTGGCCTCCGACAACCTGCCCGAGCAGGAGATCGTCCGCTTCAATCAGGAGTTCAACGACCGCGGCCTGCTGGCGGAGACCGATCCCGCCGACGACTGGGCGGCCGACGTGGGATTCGAGGTGAGCGACGCCGACTATGCCGAGATCTGGGTCGGCCTTGGCAACGAACAAGAAGAGTACGAGCACCTGTTTGCCCGCATGCTGCTCTCCCGCCGCGTCGACGAGAAGTTCTGCCACATCGAATGGCTGCCCCAATAATTCCGGATCCCGATGATCCTGGCCACTATGACTGGGACGGCGGGCCCGCGCCCGTGAGGCCTTCGCGCAAACGGCGACTGCTGGGCTGGCTCGGCAAGCTGCTGCTGGCCGCCTTTGCGAGCACCATCGTCTCGGTCGCGCTGCTGCGCTTCATCGACCCTCCCATGTGGACCTGGCGCCTCGAACGCGCCCTGTTTCCCCCTGCCAAGATGGCCGAGGTGAAGCACGACTGGGTGCCGCTTGAGCAGATTTCCCGGGAGCTGCAACTGGCGGTGATCGCCGCCGAGGATCAGCGCTTTGCCGAACATCACGGCTTTGACATGGACGCCATCAGCTCGGCCCTCAGGCACAACCAGCAAAGCGGGCGGGTGCGCGGTGCCAGCACCCTCAGCCAGCAGACCGCCAAGAACCTCTTCATGTGGAGCGATCGCAGCTTCCTGCGCAAGGGGATAGAGGCCTGGTTCACCCTGTTGATGGAGCTGGGCTGGGACAAGTCCCGCATTCTCGAGGTCTATCTCAACATCGTGGAGTTCGGACCCGGCATCTATGGCGCCGAGGCGGCCGCCAGGCACTACTTCGGCAAACCGGCGATACGCCTCACCCGCTACGAGGCCTCCCTGCTCGCCGCCGCCCTGCCCAATCCCTGGCGTTATCGGGTCAAGCCCCCCTCACCCTATGTGCAGCAGCGCTCGGCCTGGATCCGTCGTCAGATGGGTCAACTCGGGCAAGTCACCCTGAACCGGGTTCACGGCACAGAGTAGCGCCATCCTGCGGATCAGAGGCGGGCCCCAGATGGCCGCCGACGGTTTCCCGATGAAGGGGCAGATAGTGCCACCACCAGGTTTCGCGCCGCCGCTTGATCTGCCTTCGGTACTGTCGTCGCTTCATCTTGCCAGGCCGCCCCGTCACGCCGCCCCTGCTGGCGGCTCTGTTAACCTTATCCCCTGATCCCGCCATTTGACAGCACGGCGTCACCGCCCCCGGGCTGGCTGCCCATCCCAATACTTGTTAAAGTGGCGAACCTGGACGTATCTGGAGTGATTTCATGGAACAACGTAGCCCGGATCAGCTGGTCGAGTGGGCCTATGATCAGTTTCTGGAGCAGGCCGCCGACATGCTGGCCCCCGAACAAATCGTCGACATCACCCTCGAGTTCGAGCAACGTGGCGCGGTGGAGGCAACCCTGCCCAATGCCGACTGGTCAACCGAACTCGGCGAGCCGGTGGACATGGCACGTTGGGCCGAGGTCTGGGTCGGCTTGCTGGATCATCAGGACGAGTTCGAGGTGATCTACGCCACCTTCCTGCTCCCCCGGGATCAGAGCGAGCACGACGTGCATATCCGCTGGCACCGCCAGCAACAGGCATAAGAAAAGGCGCCCCAGGCGCCTTTTTCGTTTTTTGCGCTGCCCGAGTCAGGGGCGTGCCGCGATGGCCTTGGCCAGACAGCGGCGACACCAGCAGGCGCTGGCATCGCTCATGGGCAACGCGGGAAGCTGGTTGCACCAACAGCGCTCGATGGGTTCCCCCGCCGACACGGCGCAGAACGCCGGCTCGCCGCAGCCCGGGCAGGCATGGGTGCTCTTCGAGCCATCGAGCTCGGCCATACGGGCCAGCTGGGCCTCGCTGTCCATGGTGGACCACTGGCCTATCTCGGTCAGGGTGCGGCCACAACCGAGGCAGAGCCCCTCTTTGGCCCGGCAGTCACCGATGCAGGGACTCGGCACCTTATTCGTCCCCTGCTGGCGTGTCGGAGCCCACGAGGCGGATGCTGTGCTCCTCGATGACGATCTTGCCCTGCTTGTAGAGGCCGCCGATCGCTTTCTTGAAGGTGCCCTTGCTCATGCTGAACATCTTGTAGATGACGTCAGGATCGCTTTTGTCTCCCACCGCAAGGCTGCCCCCCTGCTTTTGCAGGCGCAGCAGGATGCGCGCACCGGCGTCATCCATCCGGGCCAGCCCCGGCTTTTGCAGGGTCAGGTCCAGCTTGCCATCTTCGCGCACCTGCTTGACCCAGGCGGTCAGCGGTCGGCCCGTCATCACGCGGCCGAACACCTCGTTCTTGAACAGCATGCCGGCGTACTGGCCATTGACCACGGCCTTGATGCCAAGGGGGGTGTGCTCCCCCGGCAGCACCGTCACCTCGTCACCGCTCTTGAAAGGGGGGTCGATGCGCAGGAAGCGCTCCAGACGGCTGGTGCCGACCATGCGCCCTTCGTTGTCCAGCATCAGGTGCACCAGATAGACATGGCCCACCTGCATCGGCTTGTTCTGCTCGCGGCTTGGTACGAAGAGATCCTTTTTCATGCCCCAGTCGAGGAAGGCACCAATCTTGTTGGCGTTGACCACCTTGAGACCGACGATGTCCCCCACCATGGCGAAGGGCTTGTCGGTGGTGATCACCGGCTCGCAATCCGCATCCAGATAGAGGAAGACGGACACCTCGCTCTCCTCGGCGACGCCTTCCGGCAACTGGCGCCTGGGCAGCAGCAGCTCGCCGTATTCCCCCGCCGCCAGCCAGGCGCCGCGCTCCTCGATCTCGACGACGGTCAGGGTGTTCATCTTGCCAATCTGTAACATGGTGATCTCTTCTTTCAATATCCGGATGGGCCCATCTCATGGAAGACCCGTCATATAGAGGTGCATCGCCGCCGTCGGATGAGAGAGGACGGGGCCGATTTATGTCATGCAGGCGCGCATGTTACCCCAGAGCGGCAGCAGGACCTAGCCCCTCCCCCCTGTGTCTGACCTCTTTTCCCGCTCCCGGGTGGCCAGATTGACGATATTAGCAGCATTCAGTTCCCCCTTTGCTGCAAATAACCCCACTTTTAGGTAGACTTCGCGGCCGTCAATCCAGAGGAAGCGTCGATGAACCCAGCCACTCGTACCCGTCATCTCAATCATTGACATCCTCCCCCACCTTAGCGCTTCGCGTCACAGGAGGGGGATTCCCATTACTGGGTGATAGCTGCTCGCGCAGTACCGGGTTCCTGCTTCA
>NZ_JBFODJ010000001.1:0-3595 GCF_040908265.1 Aeromonas sp. R5-1 | reverse complement strand
GAAGCAGGAACCCGGTACTGCGCGAGCAGCTATCACCCAGTAATGGGAATCCCCCTCCTGTGACGCGAAGCGCTAAGGTGGGGGAGGATGTCAACGAATCGGTCTATTGCCTGGACCCGGATTAGAACCTCATCGAGATCAGCCGCTATTGCTGAGCTCTTGGCACCTTGCGATTTGTGTCATTGCTCCCTGGTGCGCCCCTTGCGCAGCAGAGGGATCACGGTGAGCACCATGCCGGTGAAGAGCAGCAGATAGCCCAGGGGCAGCAGGGCAAAGGGCTCGTGCAGGAAGCCCTGGGCATCGAGGGTGGAGCCCAGCAGGTTGAAGGCCACAAAGCAGCCGAGCCCGGCCAGGATCAGCAGGGCACCTATTTTCATCGTCATCTTGTCATCCTCGTCAGCGAGATGGAACGGATGGGAGACTTTCATGCCTGGGTGAAGCGAGTGTGAAGTCGCGCCAGGCACAAAACACAACGGCAGCCCGAGGGCTGCCGTTGTGTTGAGGGGTAAGCCCCGGGCCAAGGCGCTCAGCAGACCCCTTGCGCCAGCATGGCGTCGGCCACCTTGACGAAGCCGGCAATATTGGCGCCGCTTTCGTAGTCCACATGGTCAGCATCCTGACCGTAACGGACACAGGTGGCGTGGATGCTGGTCATGATCCCCTTGAGGCGGGCGTCCACCTCCTCCCGGGTCCAGGAGAGGCGCTGGGCATTCTGGCTCATCTCGAGGCCCGAGGTGGCAACCCCGCCGGCGTTGGCCGCCTTGCCCGGGGCGAACAGCACCTTTGCTTCGTGGAAGAGGCGGATGGCGGCGGCGCTGGAGGGCATGTTGGCCCCCTCGGCCACCAACTGCACGCCGTTGGCAATAAGCTGCGCCGCATCTTCGGCATCCAGCTCGTTCTGGGTGGCGCAGGGGAGGGCGACGTCGGTCGTCAGGTGCCAGGGGGTGCGGCCGCTGAAGAACTCGAGCCCGAGCTCATGGGCGTAATCGGCGACCCGCTTGCGCTGCTCGTTTTTAAGCGCCATCAGACGGGCCAGCTTCTCGGGGGTGAAGCCGTCCGGATCATAGACGGTGCCGCCGGAGTCGGAGGCGGTGATGACGCGGGCGCCGAGGGCCATCGCCTTCTCGATGGCGTATTGGGCCACGTTGCCCGAGCCCGACACCGAGACCCGCAGGCCCGCCAGGGACTGGCCGCGATGGGCCAGCATGGCGTCGACAAAGTAGAGCAGGCCGTAGCCGGTGGCTTCCGGACGAATGAGGCTGCCGCCAAAGGAGAGTCCCTTGCCGGTGAAGACGCACTCGGCGCTGTTGGTGAGCTTCTTCATCATGCCCGCCATGTAGCTCACCTCGCGCCCGCCCACCCCGATGTCGCCCGCCGGCACGTCGGTGTTGGCCCCCAGGTGGCGATAGAGCTCCAGCATCAGGGCCTGGCAGAAGCGCATCACTTCTCCTTCGCTCTTGCCCTTGGGATCGAAATCGCTGCCCCCCTTGCCGCCGCCCATGGGCAGGGTGGTGAGGGCGTTCTTGAAGGTCTGCTCGAAGGCGAGGAACTTCAGCACCGAGAGATCCACCGAGGGATGGAAGCGCATGCCGCCCTTGAAGGGGCCGATGGCGGAGCTGTGCTGCACCCGGTAGCCGCGATTCACCTGCACCTGGCCCTGGTCATCCACCCAGCTCACCCGAAACTGCACCAGGCGCTCGGGCTCCACCAGTCGCTCCAGCAGGCCGTGTTGCAGGTAGCGGGGGTGGCGCTCCACATAGGGCCAGATGGAGGCGATCACCTCGCTCACGGCCTGGATGAACTCGGGCTGGTGAGGGTTGCGGCTGGCGACCTGGGCCAGGAAGGCCTCCTGGGAGAGGGAATGACTCATCTTTAACTCCTGTCGTGAATGATGAAAGTGGCGTCCTGCCAGAAAGGGGATCATGCCCGTCTTCAGGGTTCGCGGGGCTCAAGGGGCCCGTTGTTGCGCCCCGATGGGGGTGTCATTTCCCGTCGTCGGCGGGTCAGAGCAGATAATTCGCGATGACCAAAATCTTTTTATGCATTTTTGCTGGATAAATATCAAGCGTTAGATCATCTGGCTATCTGCCGAAGGCCGCACCCTATCTTCGGCGGCGGGGGCCCGGCCCATGAAGTGAGCACCATGAAGTGAAAAGAGGCGGGGAGTGCGCGGTGCAGCCCAATCAGGGCCGCGGCGTCACCGCACGCTGGATAATGGGGGGCCTGCTGCTGCATCAGGGGCAGCACCCCCTGTGAGCCAGCGGCCAGGGTGCGACGGGGCCGGGCGCGGGCCCGTGCAATGTGCTACTGTAGCGGCGTTTTTTGCCGAACATGCAGGGCGCAGGCCCTTATTTCATGGAGTTGTATGCAGACGAACCCGACCACAGCGCGGCTGATCCAGCCAGCCATTCTCAAGGCCCATCCGACCCGGGAGGTGACCCATGCTGGCCGATGAATCCATGCGCCTGAACAAATACATCAGCGAGAGCGGCATCTGCTCACGTCGTGAGGCCGATCGTTTCATCGAGCAGGGCAACGTCTTCATCAACGGCAAGCGGGCCGGGGTGGGGGATCAGGTGTTTGCCGGGGATCTGGTCAAGGTCAACGGCCAGGTGATCGAACCGCGCGAAGCCGACAGCCTGGTCTTCATCGCCCTCAACAAGCCGGTGGGCATCGTCAGCACCACGGAGGCGGGGGAGAAGGACAACATCGTCGACTTCGTCAACCACAGCACCCGCATCTTCCCCATAGGGCGCCTCGACAAGGACTCCCAGGGTCTCATCTTCCTCACCAACCACGGGGATCTGGTGAACAAGATCCTGCGGGCGGGCAACGATCACGAGAAAGAGTACCTGGTGACCGTGGACAAGCCGGTGACCGACGAGTTCGTCCGGGGCATGGCGGCCGGGGTGCCCATCCTCGGCACCGTCACCAAGAAGTGCAAGGTGAAGCGAGAGGCGCCCTTCGTGTTTCGCATCACCCTGGTGCAGGGGCTCAACCGCCAGATCCGCCGCATGTGCGAGCACTTCGGCTTCGAGGTGACCAAGCTCGAGCGCATCCGCATCATGAACGTCAGCCTCAAGGGGCTGCCGGTGGGGGAGTGGCGCGATCTCACCGACGACGAGCTGATCGAGCTGTTCAAGCTGATTGAGGACTCCTCCTCCGAGGCGAAACCGGCCAAGGGGGCTCAGGTTGCCAAGCCCAAGGCGTCTGCGGCCGGCACCCCGGCCCAGGGCAAGAAGCCGCGGCGCAGCGACGATCACGAGATTGGCGGGCGGCCCAATGTGCCGGGTCCCGAGGCCTTCGAGAAGAAGAGCCCCGCAGGCAAGGGCGGGGCGGGCAAAGGGGTTGCCAGCAAAGGGGCAGCAGGTAAAAGCGCGCCCGGCAAGGGGGGCAAACCCGCCCCGGGCAAACCGCGGCCAGGGCAGGGCGGGCGCCAGAAGAAGGGGCGCTGAGCGCCAGGCCTTCCCGCACCCTGATGAACAACACCGGCCAAGGCCGCAATGCTGTTCAGATAAGCACTTTTTTGACTGATTATTCATAAATTGGATTTGAGTTGAGGGGGCAAGGCTGTGTCCAGTCGATCTTCCTCCAG